>NZ_CANG01000904.1:0-11110 GCF_000309315.1 Sedimentibacter sp. B4 | reverse complement strand
GAATGCGTTCACCCAAAAATATATCTTGAACTTTCATACACTCGATGCTAAACTATTAATGAAGACAAACATTGTCTTACATATTATAATTATATCGGGAGAAATAATATGACAGAAAACAAACAAATTTCAAGGAAGGATTTTCTTAAGGGAATGGGCCTTACTGTAGCAGGCGTTGCAGTAACAGGATCTCTTGCAGGAGTTTTAACAGGATGTTCAACTAAGGAAGCCGAAGCACCAGCACCAGCACCAGCAGCTGTTGCAGCGGCAGTAGATACATCACAGGCTCCAGCATGGCCATTTAAATATGAGAAAATCGACGTAGCAACAGCACAGGAAAAAGCTTATGCAGGCTATAAAGAAAAAGGTGGCTGAGGTAGCGGCGTAGCCGAAGGGTTCTTCGGTACATTAGCTGAACAGGTTGGATATCCATTCAATCAATACCCATCACAAATGTTTACAAACTATGGAGCAGGTTTTACTCAGGCATCTTTATGTGGTTCACTGGGATGTGCTGCAGCATGTATTGGTTCAGTATGTGATGCTGATACAGCAAAAGCAATATTAGGAGAATTGGAAAACTGGTACAAAGAAGCTGAACTTCCAATGTATCAGCCAGAAAATCTTAATTTGCCAACAACTGTAGCAGGTTCAATATTGTGTGCAGACTCTGTAGGAAACTTCATGGCAAAATCCGGATATGCAATGGGTGATCCTGAAAGAAAATCTCGTTGTGCAGGCGTTGCTGCTGACGTTACAGGAAAAATGGTAGAGCTTTTAAATGCAAAATTTGCTTAATAAAAACGAGGAGCAATCCTCGTTTTATTAATAATACTTGATTAAAATTGACAAATGATTTACAATGTACATATATAAAGTAGGAGGTACTCTATGGGTAGAATTGGAGCAACAGAGCTTATATTAATATTAGCTATTGCGCTTATAATATTTGGTCCTTCCAAGCTTCCTGAAGTTGGAAAATCTTTAGGAGAAGCATTGGGACAATTTAAAGCTCACGCTAATAAGGTTTCAGATAATGCAACAGCTGATACTAAGAAAGATGATGAAAATAAAGATATATAAGCCAATATATGTACTTATTTGAATTAATATAATTGATAAAATCCTCAGTTGAAAAATTGAGGTTTTTATTTTTTATAAACATGTGGAAATTATTTTATAAATTAACTCTTGACAAATCATATGGATTCTAATAATATAGGATAAATTTAAAAACATGCCATGAAAAAGAGGAGTAAGTACAAATGCTCACAGAGAGTGAAATTCGCCGGCTGAAAGGTTTCACAGTTAAATTTGTATTGAAGGTAGCTTTGGAGCATTTAATCTGAAGTAGCAGTAGGATTAAACGGTTATTCCGTTATAATAATAAGAGCCTTTATGGAAATTTGGTGGTACCGCGGGAATTCTCGTCCTTATGTGAGAATTCCCGCTTTTTGTTTACAAAAAAAGAAAGAGGTAAGCGTATGAAAATGAAAGCATCAGAAGTAATCGTAAAATGTTTTGAAGCAGAAAACGTAGACTTGGTATTCGGATATCCCGGCGGAGCAGTCCTCCCCCTTTATGAAGCCCTTCGTAATTCTGCCGTCAAACACATACTTGTAAGACAGGAGCAATCAGCAGCACATATGGCAAGCGGCTACGGACGAGCTCTATGCAAAGTTGGAGTATGTATTGCTACTTCAGGTCCAGGTGCCACCAATTTAATCACAGGAATTGCAACGGCTTATATGGATTCAATACCTCTTGTTGTTATAACAGGTCAGGTAAACTCATCAACTATCGGAAGAGACATGTTTCAGGAAGCTGACATCATCGGAGCAACTCAATGTTTCACAAAAAACAGCTATCTTGTAAAACATGCAAGTGAACTTCCGCGAATACTGAAAGAAGCTTTTTATATTGCTTCCACCGGAAGAAAGGGCCCTGTACTCATAGACATTCCCCGTGATATTCAAGAGACTGCAATTGACTTTTCTTACCCTGAAACAGTTAACATAAGAGGATACAAACCTACACTTAGCGGCAACGCAAAACAAATCAAAAAAGCTGTTGAACTGATCAACAAATCCCAACGGCCGGTAATTTGTATAGGCGGAGGCATCAGGTCTGCCCAGGCTTTTAATGAACTTAACATGTTTGTTGAAAAAACAGGAATTCCGGTAGTGTGCACCCTTATGGGAGTAGACTCTTTTTCTAACACAAGCCCTTATTTTGCAGGACTCATAGGATCTCACGGCTATCCTTTTGCAAACAGGATGATGAATGATTCTGATTTGCTGATAGTTATTGGAGCACGTTTTGCAGACAGGTCCACATCAATGATGAAGAAGTCCTTTAACCGTAATATTATTCACATTGATATTGACCCGGCGGAAATAGGAAAAAATTTTGAAACAGCTGTCCCCATTGTAGGAAATGCAAAGGACATACTGACTGATTTATTAGAATGCCATTACTGCTTAAACATTGCTGAATGGTTAAGTGCTTCACAACACATGCGCAAAGACTACATGGAGAAAATTTACTCCCATGATACTACCATGAATCCAAGACTGTTAATCAAGAAAATTTCTGACTTTCTTGGAGAAAAAGGAACATGGGTTGCTGATGTAGGTCTTAATCAAATATGGGCAGCCCACAGCTTTTCAGCAGGTTTAAACAAGAGATTCTTTACTTCCGGAGGTCTGGGCACAATGGGATATAGTCTTCCTGCAGCCATAGGTGCAAAAATGGCATTAAATGAAGAATTCGTAATTGCTTCCATGGGAGACGGGGGCTTTCAAATGCTCATGAGCGACATTGCTGTTGCCAGAGAACACAACGTTGGTGTTAAATTCATTATTTTTAACAATGGAAAACTTGGCATGGTAAGGGAACTTCAAAAAAATTCCTACGGGAAGCAATCATACTTCGGTATAGAGTTCGGGTTCAATCCTGATTTTATGAAAATTGCAGCTGCCTACTGCATCAAATCAATGAAAATTTCAGACAATGGAGAAATTGACGAAGCAATTAAGGAAATGTTCAAGAACAATGACCCATTTGTGCTTGAATGCATTGTAGATCCTGAAATTTCTTCAGTTCCGCGTTTAGGAGGAAGGTCATGAGCGAAAACAAAAAAATATTGTTGTCAATACTTGTTGAAAACTATTCAGGAACTCTTAGCAAGGTAGCCGGACTTTTTACCAGAAGAGGATACAATATTGACAGCCTTAATGTAGCAGAAACACAGGATCCTAAAATCTCAAGGATTACAGTAACCGTAACCGGTGACTCCTATGTAATAGAACAAATAACTAAACAGCTTCATAAGCTTATCAATGTTATTAAAATTTCAATACTTTCATCTGAGTCCTCCGTACAGCGTGAGCTTATGATGATAAAAGTGAATTCTGAAGGGCAAAAAAGGTCTGAATTAGTGCAGATAGTGAATATTTTCAAAGCAAACATAATTGATGTGCAGCATAAAAATTTAATTGTTTCAATAACAGGAGACGAAGACAAAAACAATGCTTTTCTAGAACTTCTTAAACCATTTGGAATTGTGGAAATGACAAGAACAGGCCCTACTGCACTTGAAAGAAGATAAAAAAAAGGAAATTTCAGAATACTGAGATTTCCTTGAATGCTTCCGGCAGGTACTTGATTATGTCCCCTGCAATAAGCGAATATTCACCAACATTTTTAGCAGCAATGTCTCCTGCAAGACCGTGAATGAATACAGCGGCCATAAGAGCATGTTTAATATCTATTTGTTGAGCAATAAATGATGTTATGATACCGGTCAACACATCTCCGCTTCCTGCAGTTGCCATTCCCGGATTGCCTGTGGTGTTTATAAAAATGCTGCCATCTGGACATGATAATAAACTCCTTGCTCCCTTAAGTACAAGGTATGCATTGTAAAATAAAGAAAAACTTCTTGCTGTTTCAATTATATTTCCTCTAATTTCTGCAACACTCTTATTTAACAGCCTCGCCATTTCTCCGTAATGAGGGGTTAATACAATTTCCTGGCGATGATTTTTTAATTTTTCAAGATTTAATAAATTTATGCCTTCAGCATCAAGTACCAGTGGATTTAAACATTCATCCAGAAGACTGTTCAAAATTTTTTCATAATTGAACAAATTAGTACATCCTGAACCTGTAGACACCACATCTGCAAATGAAAGAACTTCCCTGCTGAATTCGTCAAAATACAATCTTTCTTCATTGAAGGGATGTGTGATGGCTTCAAGAGACATTGTTTCAACAACATTGTAAATTGAAGCAGGAATAAACCCTTTAACCAGCCCTGATCCGCTCCTTAATGCAGCGTTAAGGTTAAGAACTGCTGCTCCTGCCATTCCTTTTGAACCTGATACAAAAGCAGCTTTTCCGTATGTTCCTTTGTGGGAATCTCTCTTCCTCTTAGTTATAATTTCTCTTACATCATGAATTGTAATTAATTTTGCGTCATTGTTCTTCAATTGTATTGGTTCAACAAAATCCTCAATTCCTAAAATGAATTTGTCCATTGCTCATCCTCTACCTATGTGTTTGTTGACATTTTCTTTTAATTATTATATCTTAAAATATAAACAAAATCAAATTAAACAGGAGGATTACATGGCACAATTCAAGTGTTCTTCATGCAAAACTACAGCACCCTTAAGCACATTGTCCTTTAAGTGCAGCTGCGGCGGTCTTTATGAACTGGAGTTTTCTCCGCCGAAATTTTCCATGAATTTAATAGATACAAAAGAGTTCAGTATTTTTAGGTACAGAGCTTTCATGCCTTTATATAATGATTTGTGGAAACAGATTACTCTTGGAGAAGGAATGACTTCAACAATACACTACAGTGAAAATTTGTACGTGAAGCTTGATTATGCAATGCCAACTCTTTCCTTTAAAGACAGAGGAGCAGCCGTTCTTGTATGGCTTTTGAAAACCATTGGAGTTAAAAAGGTTGTACAGGACAGCAGCGGAAATGCCGGAAACTCTGTTGCAGCCTATTGTGCCCGAGCAGGAATTGAATGTGAAATATTTGTTCCTAAAGGCACATCTCCCAAAAAAATCAAAATGATAGAATCCCATGGAGCAACCGTGACTGTATTTGACGGTACAAGAGATGAAACTGCAGATGCGTGCAGAAAAAAAGCAGCTGAAGAAAATATCTACTATGCCAACCATGTGTACAACCCCATGTTTTATCAGGGAACAAAGACATACATCTATGAAGTTTATGAACAGCTTGGAAAAATTCCAGACAATTTGTTCATACCTGTAGGAAACGGAACCCTACTAATTGGATGCCGCCTTGCCTTGATGGAGCTGTATGAAGCAGGGTTAATTAAGAAATTTCCGAAAATTTTTATAGTTCAAAGCGAGAAATGCGCTCCTCTTTTCAATGCAACGGACACTCCTCTTGAAATAGTACCCCATAACACATATGCTGAAGGTATTGCAGTTGGAAAGCCCATGCGTGGAAATGAAATACTAAACAGCACTTATCCAGGAGTTCAGGAAATAATTCTTGCCCCTGAGGAAAAAATACTTCCTGCAAGAAGTGAACTTGCTTTGGGAGGATTTTTTGCGGAACACACTACTGCGGCAACTTATGCAGCATACGCAGAATATATTTCAAAACACCTCCTTGAAGGAGATTCACTTATACCTCTTTGCGGTGCCGGACTTAAAAGCGAAAAGTAATTTCATACTAAAATAAAAGAAGCACATACGTGCTTCTTAATTTTATTCAAGTACTACAAATACCGGGCAAGGAGAATCAGAAATTACCCTTTGTGTAACCGAACCAACAAAGAATCTTTTAACCTTTGAGAATCCTCTTCTGCCCATTACAATCAAATCAAATTTTCCGTCTTCTGCAGCTGCAAGAATTTCTTCGTAGGGTTGTCCTGTAACAATCAATTTCTCGACTGCCACTCCGTTCAAATCAAGTCCTTCAAGGAAGGAATCCAAGAATTTTGTACCTGTAGCAGTCATTTTTTCTTTCATTTCTTTGAAGTCATATTCCATGTAAATACCGTACTTCGTATGGCCTACAGTGTCAGGAATATATATAACATGAATAAATGTAAGTTCACTGTTGAACAATTTTGCCAATTCCACACCCTTCTCTGCCGCTTTCTGTGATGCAGCAGAACCGTCAATTGGAACAAGAATTTTTTTCATATAGGTACCTCCCTTTTTTAAAATCATTTTTAATTGTATTATATATATACCTACATTTTTCAATTGTAAACATATTCATGAAAAATTATGTTGTTAAGTAACAAATCAGGACTCCTTGAAAATATCTGCAACATATGTTATAATAAGTTAAACTATTTTGGGAGGATGTCATGATACACGAATCCGGAGAAGATTACTTAGAAACCATACTCATGCTTCACAATAAGAACGGTTATGTGAGATCAATAGATATAGCCAATGAGTTAAACTACACAAAACCAAGCATAAGCCGTGCTGTGAGCATTTTAAAAAATTCGAACTACATAACAGTGGATAAAAACGGCCATATCCTTCTTACTGACCTTGGCAGAGAAACTGCCGAAAGAATTTATGAACGTCACAATGTCATTGCAGAATTTATGATTGCATCTCTTGGAATATCAAGAGAAACTGCCGAAAAAGAATCCTGCAGAATTGAGCACATAGTAAGCGAGGAAACTTTTCAAAAAATGAAAGAATATATAAAAACTCCTGCGAAATAACGCAGGAGTTTATTTTTATTTATGCCCTTGCTTCAGTCTTTTTTCCGAATAGACTGAATTTGTTGTATATCATAAATCCAATGGCAACAAGAAGGAATGCTGCAAAAATTATTAGTACAATATCACCATTTACAACGGCACCTTCAGCTGCTTCTTCCATGGTTGATATATCAAGAACTTTTCTTTCTGTTGCAGATGTACCTCTTAGTATAAAACTTCCAACTGTGTTTACAAGGAAGGAAAGTACATAGGCCAATCCGGTCTGATATCCTATGGCAATCAAAGTCCATTTCCAGTTGCCCATCTCATTTCTTATTGCTCCTATTGCAGCAAAGCAAGGTGCTGCAAGAAGAGTGAACACCATGAATGCAAAAGCAGTAACTTGTGTAAATTCAATTGGAATAACACTTCCAACCGATGCAAATGTTGCTACAACAACTTCTTTTGCAATAAGTCCTGTAATTGAAGCAACGCTTGCTGCCCATGAATCTCCAAAGCCAAGAGGTACAAATATCCATTTTATAGACCCGCCTATGGCTGCCAGCATGCTCTCATCAACTCTCTCGGCACCTAGATATTCAAATGTTGCACTGAAATTCTGAAGAACCCACAGCACTGTGCACGAAAGAAATATGACAGTTCCTGCTCTTATAACAAAAGATTTTGCCTTTTCCCACATGTGAATTGCAACGCCTTTCATTCTAGGCAACTTGTAGAAATCCTCCAATTACAAAACCCAAAGTTTCCAAAAATTTTTTCGTTTCATCCCTGCCCAGTATTTTTTTTATTAACAAATTTTCTCCAGCCTTGGCCATTGTTAAAGGCATTAAAATCACTCCCTTATAGTTGTTAGTCATTGCTAACTGTTACGAGTTTACCACCGCTAACTCTCTTTGTCAACAGTTTTTTAAAATAAAAAAACTCATAGAGTTCAGGTTTATGACAAAGTAACTTTAGACGTTGTCATTCTGAGGGTGTAGCCCGAAGAATCTCATGTTTTCAATAAAAATGAGATCCTTCACTATCGTTCAGGATGACAGCGTCTGAGTTTGTCAATAGTCTAAACTCTTCGAGTTCTTTTGATTATCTTATGGTCGGGAAACGATCAGGTATTACAATTCCTGCTCTTCTTCTTATTTTTTCGGCCATTTCTTCTGCTTTGTCCAATATATCTTCTTCCGAAACAACCTCAACTTTTCTGTTTTTCATGAGCCACTTGCCGTCACACATAGTTGATTCAATATTTGTTGAGTGCATTGAATATACAATACTTGACACAGGATCATGCTGAGGCATGTTTCCAATGCTCCTAGGGTCTATAACAATCAAATCCGCTTTTTTCCCAACTTCGAGGCTTCCTGTTTCCTCTTCCCTCAATATTGTCTTTGCACCGTTTATGGTTGCCATTTCAATTATTGTTTCTGCAGGAGTTGTTTTGGGACTAAGAGTTCTTCCTTTGTGAATGAGAGCAGTCAGATACATTTCATCAACCATGTCCATTCTGTTGTTGCATGGCGCTCCGTCAGTTCCTATGGATACAACCACTCCCTTTTTAAGCATTTCAGGAACCTTGGCAAAACCAAGAACTCTCATGGCAGCAGCTGGGTTGTGAGATGATTTCACGTTGTGCAGCCTGAACAAATCAACTTCCTTGTCAGTGAGCCACACTGTGTGGGCACCAAGTATGTTTTTGTCCAGGAAGCCTATTCTTGATAAGTGCTCAACAGTTGAATACCCTCCTGTTCTTTCCTTAACATAATCTATTTCTCCAGGTATTTCAGCTATGTGCATGTGAATTCCTGTGCCATGTCTGTCAGCCAACTCTTTCGTCCTTAAAAGAAGTTCATCAGTGGCATTGAATATGGTCCTTATTGCAAACCAGTACTTAATTCGTCCGTTTCCCTTGTTGTTCCATTTTTTAAAAGCTTCTTCCTGTTTGTTCAATGTGTAGTCAGTGCTTTCTCTCCATAACAGCGGAAGGCCTTCGCCGGAATCCATTGTTGAACGGGCAAGGGCACATCTCAATCCTGCTTCATCAACTGCCCTTCCAAGTCCGTCCACATGGAAGCCCCCTGATTCTGCAAATGATGTAACACCTGATTTAATCATTTCAACACAGCATGCAAGTGCTGAAATGTATTGCTCTTCTTCTGTCATGCTGCTTTCGTACGGCCAGATTCTTTCTCTGAGCCATGTCAATAAATCCACATCATCGGCTAGTCCTCTTCCAAGCTGCTGTGACATATGGACATGAGTGTTTATTAATCCTGGCATTACAATTTTTCCTTTAAGATCAATTATCTCTGCAGCATCTGTTAAGTCAGAATCTATAAGCTCTCCTACTTTGATTATTTTATCATTTTCTACAACTATACTTCCTTTATCATAAACCTGCCTAAATTTATTCATTGTTATTATGTAGGCATCTTTCAATATTATCCTGCTCATATTTTCTCCTTTATGTTAGTCTTCCCCATTCTTCACTAAACCACAACTCCTAGTCATTTTTATCCTTTGTGGTATCTTCAAAGACGGCATACTGGTTTTTACCATTTCTTTTCGCCTCATACAATGCATGGTCTGCTTCCTTGTATATGTCATCGAATGATTTTTTTTCATCTACAAGGGATATGCCTATACTTAATGATATGTTCATACCATCCACAGAACTGCTGATTTCTTCATTAAGCTGCCTGCATCTGGATTTGACGAATTTTTCAGAAGGTATATTCTGCATGTAAATACAAAACTCATCGCCTCCAAACCTGCCTGCCACATCTGTTTTCCGGAATGTTTTTCTAATTGTTTCGGAAAGTCTCAGCAAAACCTGGTCTCCTGTATAGTGTCCATAGTTGTCATTTATTTCCTTGAAGAAGTCCACATCAATAAGTATGAATGCATCAACAGTGCCTGACTGTCTCTTTGAAATCATAGTTATGATTTTCTCTCTGGTTGAAGTCGGATTGTACAAACCTGTCATCCCGTCAATTTGTGCTTTCCTGATCAGATCATTTTTTTCAGCAACTTCTTCACTTATGTCCACAAGCTTTCCTACCACATATTCAATCTTATGATTTTTTCCATATAGTCTTGTATTTATAACCTTGAAATAACCTTTCCTTCCATCAAGAAATGGAATTTCAATTTCATATGATTTATCATTTTCCTTCATCATTTTTTTCAATTCCAAAGTTTCAAAAGAATTTTCATGAATTACATCAACAAGATGGTTTTTAAGGCTGTTTCCATATCCTTTAATCTTTCTTTCAGTTCCAATGAGTAAAGCAATTTTATCTGATAGTATCAAAATATCTTTTTTAACATCATACTCAAAGAAATATTCGTTTGAAATTTCAGCAAGCATTGAATAGCGGCTGTTCCTGATTTTAAGCTCTGAATTTGTTTTCATCAAATAAAAAACAAATATCAATGCAAAAACAAATACAATTAAAGAAATTGCAGAACCTTTGGATTCAAATATTTTAAAAATCATAGGCAGTGATACAGCAACTTCATTCTGTCCATGCTTCAGAGCTTCTGCAGACACATCAACAAATGTAAGCAAAGCCAAGCATATTATTATAATTTTTTTTCTATGTTATTGCAACTCTTCATATGGTTCTCCTTGTAATATCCTAAAAAAACAAGAATGCAAAAAACAATATTTGCTCTTACAAATACCTGTTTTTGCATTTCCCCATACCCTTTGAAGCTTATGTTAATGTCTAGCTCTTAATATATTTACTGCCTTGTAAATTGTTGTTCCTGATAATGCTCCTGAAGTGTCAATAATCACATCTTTCAGTTGGCATCCCCTGCCTGGCACAAGTAGCTGGTGTAGTTCATCGCTTACAGCATAAATTATGCAGATTGCCAGTGATAAAGCAAATGCTCTTTTGCCTTGGATTTTATTTTTGGCTAAAGCATATGAAACCAGTACTCCAAGGACAGCATATGCTGAAAAATGTGCAAATTTTCTCACAAAATGATTCAGCTGAGAAACAATGTCGTTTAACGTACTCATTTCAATATCTAAAGGAATTACTTTTCCAATAGTTTCAACAATAATTTTAGTCACACCTCTGCTCAGGCTGTTTGAAGCAAAAGCAGGCTGAGCTGAAAGAAAAAATATTACCAGCATCCATACTGCAGCAGGCAGCCAAGGCGTTATCCTTAATTTGTTATTCATATTGTATTCCTTAATAATTAATAGTTTTTAATCTTACTAACAATATCATTATTTTATGTCTTAATCAATATATTATTTCTTAATTTATTATTTCTTTATATAACCATTAATAACCAACCAGAGCAGCTTGCGTATAATGACATATAATATTGAGGAGGAATAAAATGAAATTCTTTTA
>NZ_CANG01000905.1:0-2795 GCF_000309315.1 Sedimentibacter sp. B4 | reverse complement strand
ACCGGCTGCAATGAGTTCATCTCTTGTAGCGCCTTGAAGCAGTTTTTTAAACAATGTAGCAACCATCTCCAAATGCCCAGCTCTTACTACCCAAGGGGTTATCTGTTAAAAAATTCGTTGATATTTAGGAATTATTAGATGGTTAAATAGGATGCTTTTATAAACTTTAGCTATGTTTTAGTATAGTGTTGAAATTGAAGATAATATTATGAGGAGAAAGATTTCTCCTCTAATACATAGTATGAAAATGTTTATTATTATTTTTTAGGAATTACAGCATATATAGCAATATTATTCTGTGATAGATACCTAATTACTTCTGGTATTTGTTGTATTGCGATTTTTACTTCAAATCCATATTCTAAATCTTCAATGTTATCAATAAAAGATATATCATTCATAATTTCTTTTGCACTTTGTTTGTCTGCTATTTCAAAATAAATAGTTACTTTATCATCGCTATAATCAAATGGAGTTCCTTTAACATGTTCTAAATTCATACTATCACCTCCTTTTTAGTATTATAGACTTTAGCTATAGCATTAATTCCAATTTAATGTGTATTACTAAATATAGGCTCTCTTTCTTTGAAATCAGTTATTTCTGTTTCAGCTTACAATGAGGACAGACTTTTCCCTTGCAAATCTAAATTCCTTAACTTCTTGTATTACTCGACCTACTTGTGAACCTAAAATAAGCATTTCTTCCAAACAAGAAGTAGCCGCTCATGTTGCAAAAGTGATAGTTTTTCGATATCAGAAATTAAAGACTTTACACTTGCCATAGCACAAACTCCAAATCTGTATATATGGCTTGATTATAGCATATATACAAAGATATATCAATTTTCAACATTGATTTAAAACATAGCCTAAACTTTAAATTGCTTTGGAGTTAATTTCAATTATTATTAAGAGTTATGGTATAATTTAATATAAACGATTGCGTTCCTTGAGCAGGTGGAATTTTCATTTCATTAAGCTTATTGGCTATTAATGTAGAACCCAACCTTTTTATTGATCCGTCCTCCTGCTCTTCACCAACTGTGTAAAGTTCAAATATCATTTTGATTACAGCGGCTTCATCCGGTTCGATTTCAAGCGTGTATCCTTTCTGGCCTTGCAGCTTTACAATTTTATAGCCATACGGCTTTTTATTTCCAACCCACTTGCCTTCTTTTACAGATGAAACCCTGCCTGCCTGAAGTCGCCTGTTTTCAACTCGTCATCCTCGTTGAATAGAGCGAAAAGCCTACTGTTTGAAGATCTCGCCAACCAAGAAGATGAACCGGATTAACATACCCGATCTTTTTTATTTTTTTCAGTATTGAAAATTATTGCAAAATAATTAAATAAAAGGGTATAGAGCGAGAATAAAAAGAGAATTTTTAAAAAATATGAAAATTATAATGTATATACTATATGTTGACAAATATAACTATGTTTTTTATAATACAGTTATATATAATATAAATGTTTTATAAAAAACATAAGTATAATGAAATATATTAGTTTATCCGATATTTCATGTGAAATTGTAATTAGTGGAGGAAATATAAATTCAACATAGTAGTTTTTTATTATAAAATGTAAAACTATGCTGATTTATATTATATGACAATTCAAGGGAAAAGAGGTGTGATAGTAACAGTATTGGAATACAAGCTATCAAGGATTCCGAAGGATATTATTATCAAGGAGATTATACAATAGATATTGGCTTAGTTGTCAGTACAGCATCTTTTATTTTAACACTTATAACTTTGGGCTATACTGTTTCTGCAGCAACTGGTGCTGCTACTGCAATCTCTGCTTATGGATCTAACTTTGTATATTTAAAATGGTCTTTATGGTGGAAAACAGACGGAACATATGACTATATGAAAAAAATTGAGAATATTCACGAAAAAGTTTCTGAAAATGATTATAAAATATACGGTCCCACTACATTTATACAGAAAAAATCTGTAGACTTATAATCGACTATAAAGACATATTCTCTGAAAAGAAAGAGAGTTCATTGTGAAAAGAGAAAGAAAACATATAATTAAAAATGAAAAAATACGTAAAATTTTAAGTGGGGCATTTTCATTTTGGGCTATGGCTTTTCAATTATTAAATATTATGCGTATAATCATTAACCCTGATACAAATAAATTTTCCCATATATTTTATAATATGAAAAGATATAATATTTTTTTAGCTGCATTTCCTGCTTCGTTTATATTTATTTTGGTGGTCAAGCTAATGGAGTTTCATATACAATTCAACTTAAATGAGGTTGTTGCGGAGAATAAAACTATTATACGATGGTTTATAAAACATTTTAACATTAGCCATAAAAAAGACCAAATTATTTTAAAGGATGAAACTTGTTTATTGGTAATCCAACTAATATTATGTATTGTCGGTTTTTTTATAGGACTGAGATGGTATTTAGTAGGTAGTCTTAGTATGCTCTTTTACTTTTTTCTTTATATTAAGATGAACTCTCGAGATTGATATCAGCTATACTGTTAAAAATGTAGGTATTAGGACAGTGGGGACGGCAGACTGCGAAAAACGCTCAATAAATTTCGATGTAAATTAGCACAAAACCATAAATTTTTAATGGTTTTGTGCTATAATTAAATCATAAACGAGGTGTTAACAACATAGCCAACAAAAACTAGATATTTCATATCGCCAATTTTTAAAATTGTATAATAAAGGTATTCATTTAAAATAAATGACACCTGCATGTTTACCTGCAGATGTCAATACATTTGTTATGTTTAGAAGTATCTCTTGCTAGCA
>NZ_CANG01000906.1:0-109758 GCF_000309315.1 Sedimentibacter sp. B4 | reverse complement strand
TTATATTTTTTGCAATGATTAACGGACTAAGTTCATTTGACAGCGGCTCAACGGAAAGCTCCGGCATTACAACATCCACTATAGAAAGGGAAGCCCTTCCTAAAGGTTCTGTAAATGAAACTGATTATTATACTGATGAGCTTGGATGGATCAGCAATGAAACAAAGCTTGTGAGAGGACTAAAATATTTTTATGAAAAAACGGGAGTTCAGCCATATTTATACATAACCGATACTGTCGACGGTTCCCATTATCCATCAGAGAGTGAACTTGACGCATATGCACGCAATTTGTATGATGAGTTGTTTACAGATGAAGCACATATACTTTTAGTTTTCTTCGAATATGATAATGAAGGCTATATGGACAGGTATGTTTGCGGCACACAGGCCAAGACTGTAATAGATTCAGAAGCTGCAGATATATTGCTTGATTATCTGGATAGGAACTATTATAACAATGATTTGACTGATGAGGAATTTTTCAGCAATTCTTTCAGCGATGCTGCTGACAGAATCATGACTGTCACAAAGTCTCCATGGATTAGTGTAATGACTGTGTTTGGAGTGATTGTATTAGTTTTGATACTTTTTGTATGGTGGAAAAACTACAAGAAACAAAAAAATCTGGAAGCCAAACAGACAGAGGACATTTTAAATACACCTATTCATAAATTTGAAGAAGATGAGGCTGAAAATTTAGCCAGAAAATATGATGATAATGATTTTAATCAATAAACAAAAGATGAATGTTTTACTACGAAGCATAATGTCTAAAAGACATTGCTATATGATTTCAAGGAGGTAACAAAATGTCAATTTTAGAAAGATTCACAGATATTATCAAAGCAAACATCAATGAAGTATTGGACAAGATGGAGGATCCGTCAAAAATGATTGACCAGTATCTGCATGATGCCATAGAGGATTTGGCAGAAGTAAAAAAAAGTACTGCTTCTGTTATTGCAGAAGAAACAAGGTCAAAACGTCTGGCTGATGAAAATCAGGCTGAAGTTGCCAAATATGCGGAATATGCAAAAAAAGCACTGATAGCAGGCAACGAAGGAGATGCAAGGACGTTTTTGGCTAAAAAACAGGAACTTGAAAACCTGGGGGCTGGCCTTATGACAGCATATGCAACAGCACATGAAAATGCAATAAAAATGAGACAAATGCACGACAAGCTTGCTTCGGACATTGAAAGCCTCAAGGCAAGACGTGAAATGATAAAATCAAAAGTAAAAGTTGCTAAAACTCAGGAAACTTTAAATCAATACACATCGGCAGCAGACAGACTTCAAGATGCAGAAAATGCTTTTCTTCGCATGGAAGACAAGGCAAACAAGATGCTTGATGAAGCAACAGCAATGGCAGAGCTTAACACTAAGCCTATTGATGAAGCAAAAGCCTTAGAAGAAAAATACGCATCTATGGGCAATGCCTCTGTTGATGAAGAACTGAACAAGCTAAAAGGTGAATTAGGACTGTAATTTAAGAAAAGCTCCTTAAATAAGGAGCTTTTTTATTTGGTAGTATTCTAATTGTGATAATGAAGACATTTAATTATAATTTATTAATAGAATGGATAAAAAATAAATTAATAAGCTGCAGTTATGAAAATCATTTTATAAGAAATAATGTGGCAGATTTTACAAGTGTTTTAGTTTAAGAAAATCATTTTTTTGTCACACATAAACTTTACATAATCAAAGAAGTATAGTATAATCAAAAATCAGTGGGTAATATTTTAACATCATAAACATCCACTATATTGCTCTTTTCAATGGATTTTGACTAGAGTGATTATATTTTTAAGGAGGAAGGAAATGAAAAAAGGATTAATTATTGTGTTGGTTTTTGTGCTGTCTTTTGGTTTTTTACAAGTAGCTACGAATTTAACTTCACAGGGAGAAACACTAACAGCAACAGCTAAAGGTTTTGGCGGTGACGTAACAGTTACATTGATAGTAGATGGTGATGATATAGTTTCAGTTACAGCAGTTGGTGCAAGCGAAACTCAGGGTATAGGCTCTAACGCTATTGATCAGCTGCCTGCATTAATAGCTGATGCTGATTCTGCAGATGTAGATGGAGTATCAGGTGCTACAATAACAAGTAATGCTATTAAGACAGCTGTAAAGGCTGCATTGGGAATTGAAAGCGCTGAAGAACCTGCAGCCCCTGCTGAAGAACCTGCAAAAGAAACTTCTGCAAAACCTGCAGAACCAGCTCCTGAAGGAGCACTTACTGCAACAGCAAAAGGTTTTGGTGGTGATGTTACAGTTACAGTAGTGGTTGAAGGTGATGACATAGTTTCTGTTACAGCAGTTGGCGCAGACGAAACACCTGGTATAGGATCAAATGCACTTGAACAGTTGCCTGGAAAAATCGCTGAAGCTGATTCAACAGATGTTGATGGAGTTTCTGGAGCAACTTATACAAGTGATGCAATAAAAAAAGCTGTTGAAGAAGCATTGGCAAGCAAGGGCGAAGCAGCAGCACCGGCAGCTGAAGGAGCTCTTACAGGAACAGCTAAGGGCTTTGGCGGGGACGTTACAGTTACTGTAACAGTTGACGGAGATGACATACTGACTGTTGAAGCAGTTGGCGCAGACGAAACTCCAGGTATTGGTTCAAATGCAATTGAACAGTTACCTGCAAAAATAGTTGAAGCAGATTCAACAGAAGTTGAAGTAATATCAGGAGCAACATATACAAGCAAGGCAATAATAGAAGCAGTAAACGCTGCTTTAGCTGCACAATAATATTAACGATAATTCAAATGCTCTTAAATTTAAGAGCATTTTTTATTGCTATTTATTTATGAATTATATTAAGCTGATATTTAAAAAGTCGAAATTTGTAAGAAAATATGAAGTTAAAATTTTTAAAAGTGGGTATATCATAATTGGTGTGACTTTTGAAATAACATATGATTTTATAAAATGTATGTTATAACAATATAGGCATCATATATTTAAAGAATATAGGGGGATACAATGGAAACAACAGAATCATCAGTTAGATCTGAGATTGGTAACACAGATTTGAAAACGTTGTTTGTAAAAGACAGCACGGATATTTTTCAGCACTTTTTATTCATTATGATTCTTATAGGATTAGTAATGCTTCGGAATGTAAATTACTACGTGTTTCACAGCCTTGCAGAAACATTCAGCTGTTTTATAGCCATGGGAATACTGATAGTTTCAATTCATACAAACAGGATATCAAAAAACAGTTTTTTTATGTTTCTGGGTATTGGTTATGTATTTATTCTTATTTTGGATTTATTTCATACATATTCATACGGTGATTTGATTATGTTATCAAATGAGATGTATGACATGGATACGAAATTTTGGATTGTTTCAAGGGGTGTTGAGCTGGTAACTCTGCTCATTTCATTTGTTTTTTTAATTAAAAATAATATAAGAACAAATAATTATCTAATATTTATGGTGTATTTTGTTTTTGTAGGGTTTATTATTTATGACATAGTCTATCTTCAATTCTTTATTCCTGTTATGAGAACTCCTGAAGACGGAATCACTAATGCTAAAATATATGCAGAATATATCATAGCTTTTGGGTTTTTCATGTGTTGCCTCATTGTGTTTCTGGCAAGAAAAAATATGGACCGCAATTTATTTGTTATGATTGAAGCTGCTCTGGTATGCAAAGTTATTTCCGAACTGTTTTTTACTTTATATGGAGATGTTACAGACATATATAATATGCTTGGCCATATATTCAAAGTTAATTCTTATTATTTCATTTACATGGGTATAATAGTTAACGGACTGGAAAGGCCCTTTGAAATGATTAATATCAATTTAAACAAGGCTGATGCTGCTGTAATAGAAAAAGAAAAACAAAGAAAGTGCATGGAAGACATAATAATGCATAACGATCAGTGTTATGATTGGATAATTGAAAATTCAGGAAACGGTATTGTGATACTAAGAGATAATAAAATAATCTATGCAAACATTACAGCTGCAAAAATATTAGGAGCAGGCAGTTTAATGGATATCCTAGGAATTGATCAAAATGAGTTCCTAAAGAACAACTATGAAGATAATATTGTTAAAGAGTATAATTCATCTGATTTATTTAATGGATTTAAGGAAATTAAAATTACAAATTTGAAAAATGAATGTGTTGATATAGAATTCTCATCAGATAATATTTCATACAGAGGAAAACCTGCCAGGATTCTCATACTAAAGGACTTGGGCCTTAAAAAAGAAATAAAGCTTCTAAAAAATGATTTGATAGAAAATGAGGAACAACTGGTAAAATCAAATGAACACAACAAAATAATAACAGAATTTTTTTCAAACATATCTCATGAACTTAAAACACCTATTAATGTTATATTGAGTGCAATACAGCTTCTTATGATAAAATGCGTCGATGACAGCAGTGTTTACAATGAAAAATCCGCTAAGCTTTTGAATGTTATAAAGCAAAATGGGTACAGGCTTATAAGACTTGTAAACAATTTACTTGATATGTCAAAATTTGATTCCGGCTTCCTGAAGCTAAATCTTTGCAATGAAAACATAGTTAGCATTGTGGAAGATATAACGCTTTCAGTAGCAGATTATATAAAATCAAAGGGCGTAAATATAATTTTCGATACTGAAGTGGAAGAAGTACTTATGGCTGTTGACTGTGACAAAATTGAAAGGATAATATTAAACCTTCTTTCAAATGCCATAAAGTTTACAAACAGCGGAGATGACATATTTGTCTTTGTTAAAGATGAAGAAGAAACTGTTAAAATTTCTGTCAAGGATACGGGAGTGGGAATTCCTGAGGATAAGCTTAAAATAATATTTGACAGGTTTGGCCAGGTTGAAAAAACACTTACAAGAAACAAGGAAGGCACAGGAATTGGATTGTCTCTTGTAAAAAACCTAGTAGAAATTCACGGCGGCAGCATATCTGTAAATAGCAAGGTAGGGGAAGGAAGCGAGTTTATTGTGGAGCTGCCTGTAACACTAATAGATGAAAAGGAAGAGAATCTATGCAGCCCTTACTACAGCAGTGGAAAGGTTGACAACATTCTGGTTGAATTTTCAGATATATATCAATGAAATAAGTGATTATTTAAAACAATAATAATGGGATGTTAGGGTTAGTTCAAAATGAACAAGCCCTTTTTGTATTCATCGTGTTTCTATTGAGTAACATTACATGTATTTGTTGACAATCAAAAATCTTTATTGGATAATGTAATTACTGACACTGGATAACATACCAATATTACCAGTAGCATAGAAAGGATTACGTATGATTGATTATTCCAAAAACAATTATAAAACAATATTAAAAATTATAATTACAGCAGCTTTGATGCTGCTGGCAGTTATTAACTATCACGAAGCAGTTGATTTATTAATAAAAATTTACGGAATTGTTTATCCTCTTCTGCTTGGGGCTGTTATGGCTTTTGTGCTTAACATTTTAGTTGTTAAATATGAAAAACAATATTTTCCGGGAAACAAAAACAAGTTTGTTGTTAGTTCTCGCAGGTTTGTGTGCATTTTGCTGGCAATAATGACAATAATTCTTGTTGTTTTCTTTGCTCTGAGAATTGTTATACCACAGCTTGTAAAGTTCATCACATTGCTGGTGGAAAAATTTCCGGGAGTTTATGAAAGTGTTGTTAAATGGATTGTTGAAAATTCACATGAAATTCCTGCGCTTCAGCAAAAAATAAAAGAGCTTGACATGGATGGCTATGCTGTACTAAATAAAGTGCTTGGTCTTTTGGGAAACTGGACATTTGGGACTGTGTCATTCATAGGTTCAGCATTTGGAGCTATGGTGGAATTTATTCTTGCAGTTACATTTTCCATTTATATACTTGCTGATAAGGAAGACCTAAAAAATAAATTTAAAAAACTTTTTAAAGCATATATCAGCAAAAGAAAAAAGAACAAGAATTTATGATGTGCTAAACACTGCAAATGAATCATTTTCAAGCTATATAGTTGGTCAATGCAAGGAAGCTGTTATATTAGGAACTCTTTGCACTGCAGGAATGATAATACTTAGTTTTCCATATTCAACCATCATCGGTCCTGTAATGGGTTTAACGGCGCTTATACCTATGATAGGAGCCTACATAGGTGCAGCTCTTGGATTTTTACTTATTGTAGCTGTGAATCCTCTGAAGGCTTTGTTGTTTATTGTATTCATTGTTGTTTTGCAACAGTTGGAAGGAAACTTGATTTATCCAAAAGTAGTTGGAAATAGTATAGGGCTTCCTGGCATATGGGTGTTTGCTGCAGTAATTGTAGGAGGAGGCTTTATGGGCATTGCAGGAATTATTTTTGGGGTTCCGGTTGCAGCCACAGCATACAAGATTATGAGCAAATCAGTGAATGAGAGAATCAAAAAAGCAAAATAACCATACTCAGCATAATTGAAGGGACATAATGAAATGAAATATGAAAATATAAGAAGGGCTAAGTTTATCAGCAGGCCAAACAGGTTTATAGCTAATATTGAAATAGACGGTAAGATTGAAATTTGTCATGTTAAAAACACAGGCCGATGCAAAGAACTCTTAACACCTTATGTTGATATATATGTTCAGGAATTTGACAGCAAAATACGAAAAACAAAATATGATCTTATATCTGTTTACAAGGGAGAACGCCTCATTAACATGGACAGTCAGGTTCCGAACAAGGTGTTTGGGGAATGGGTAAGAAATAGCAGCGTGTTTGAAAATATAAAGCTAATAAAAGCAGAACAGAAATACAAAAATTCCAGATTTGATTTTTATCTGGAAGCTGATGATAAAAAAATATTCGTTGAAGTGAAGGGAGTAACACTGGAAGAGGACGGAATAGTAATGTTTCCGGATGCTCCCACTGAAAGAGGGCTGAAGCACTTGAACGAGCTGTCCTCCTGCATTGATGAAGGATATGAAGCTTATGTTTTTTTCATTGTCCAAATGAAGGATGTGAAATATTTTACCTCAAATGTTAAAACACACAAGGAATTTGCTGATACTCTCATTAAAGCAAGACAAAAAGGTGTCAACATAATTGCTCTTGATTGTGATGTAAAAGAAGACAGCATAACTGCAATGAACTTTGTTGAAATAAAACTTTAATTTTGAAATTAATATATGAAAGTTCCTTGGACGAATTACCAATAATTGTTTTCTCCAGCTAGTTGCAAAAAATGTTATATAAGTGAATATTTATTTCTTGCATAAATCTATTCTGTATGTTAACATACTAACGATTTTAAAATAATTAATAAAAATTTATTGGAGGAAACATGAACAAAGAGAATCAAATGGCAATTGCCAACCCGTCTCCATTAGGCCTTTTAGGATTTGGATTGACAACTGTGCTTCTCAATCTTCACAATGCAGATATTATTCCGCTTTCAGTAGTAATAGTAGCAATGGGATTTGCATTGGGCGGAGCAGCTCAAATCATTGCAGGAATAATGGAATTTTTGAAGAACAACACCTTTGGAGCTACAGCATTTACAGCTTACGGATTTTTTTGGTGGTCGCTTATATTTATTTGGATTAACCCTTTTGAAGGAATAAAAGCAGCCGATGAAAAAAGTATGGGATTTTACTTGCTGCTTTGGGGTATATTTACAGCATTTATGTTTATTGGAACTTTGAAGCACAACCGCGCCACACAAATTGTATTCTTATCACTTGCAATACTGTTTTTAATGTTATCAATAGGAGATTTTACAGGAATTCACAGCATTAAAATTGCTGCAGGATGGGTTGGAATTTTCTGCGGATCATCAGCAATATATACTTCATTGGCTCAGGTTGTAAACAACGAATTTAAAAAGCAAATAATGCCTTTATAATAAAATAAATAAAAACTGCGCTGTTGGCGCAGTTTTTATTATATCTGTTAGCAATTATTTGTCATCTCCGGTAAACATTTGAGTCCAAAACGTTTTTCCGCTTGCGTCTGTCCAGTATCCTACACCTATATAAATAAATTCAGGTGAAAGTATATTTGCTCTGTGTGAAGGTGAACCCATCCACTGAGAAACAACTTCTTCAGGAGTGTCTTGCCCTGATGCTATATTTTCACCCCATGCAGAATAAGTTACGCCATATTTTAACAACATATCTCCGGCCATCCCGTAAGTGGGAGACTGGTGTGCAAAATAATTGTTGTCTGCCATATCCTTCGATTTTAATCTTGCCACGTCAGATATTTTTGTATTGAAACTGAGTGCAGGCAAACCGTTTTTTTGCCTTTCAACATTCACAAGATCCGCTACTCTTTTTTCATAAGAAGAAGAACTTGAAGGAACAACTGAAGGATCTGCCGTTGGATTAGCTGAAGGTTCAGTGGTGTTGAAATTGTAGAAATTGTCTAGGTTGAAATTATTCGGGTCAAAATCGTTCCAGTTAAAGTTTGAAAATGCAAGTGCCTGCACTGGTGTCAATGCAAGAACTAAAGTTAAAGCAAATGCCGATACTTTTTTCATACATATTCTCCTCACTTAATATTAAGCTGGTAAAACAAATAATTACTACATGAAACTATTAAAAGTTTCATAGTTATTATTGCAATTAAAGACATAAATATAATGAGCAGTTGTTTGATAATTTGACTAATAGTGACAATTGTAATCTTTATAATTTTAGAAAATTTTCCTTTTATTTACAAATTGTATTGACAACGTTCGCCAAGAAGACTATAATTATGACAAATTCATATTGGCAAAACAGGCGAAAGTCTGTGACGCAAAGCTAAAGGGCCTTTAAAATGGCAGCCAGCTGCAGTTTGCATTGCTATTGAATGGCAATGCTATTTTTTTTGAGGTGAAAAATGGACTTCATAACAATAAAGGATGCAGCAGATTCGTGGGGTGTTTCTCCAAGAAGAGTTCAATTATTATGTGCAAATAAAAGAATTGACGGAGCAGTAAAATTCGGAAGAGACTGGGCAATACCAAAAGATGCTGAAAAGCCTACTGATGCGAGAATTAAGTCAGGTAACTATAAAAATTGGAGAAATAAAGAATAAGGAGATAAATATGAAATTTTTCAAACATGTGTTATGTTTAACATTAGCCGGTGTACTATTATGCAACAATCCAACTTTTGCTGCAACAAGTTCGTACCGAAGCACTAACATAAATGGAATAAACATTAATTATATTAATATACAAATGAATTCAAACATAAAGACAGTAGTGTTAAATGCAGAAAACCAGATGAATAGTTCTGATTCTCTTGCAAACATGGCAAAAAGCTCAGGAGCTTTTGCTGCAATAAACGGAACTTATTTTGAAGCTTACAATGGAACTCCTGTTCCATGGGGAACAATAATCAAAAATGGAAAAATAATTCACATTAGCAATGGCGGATCTGTTGCAGGAATTTCTTCAGGAGGCAAATTAATCATAGACAGGCTTTCCTTTGATTTTGAAGTATACATAAACGGTAAATTCAGGTCAATACCGTGGAGAATAAATCATCCAAGCACTGAAGCAGATGCAATAACAATTTTTACTCCTGAATATGGTTCAACAGTCAATCTTCAACCAGGAGCCAAAGCAGCAATAGTAAAAAACGGAAAGGTTACTGAAATTTCCACTACAGATTTTATAGTTCCAAGTGGCGGATTTGCTGTAGTATATAATCAATCAGTTGTTTATTTGCTTGATGAGCGTTTTAAGACAGGAGATGAAGTTTATTACAAGGTAATCATAAAAACAACATTTACAAATGCTGAAGACTGGAATGATGTTGTAAGCGCACTTGGTGCAGGTCCAAGCTTAATTATCAACGGAAACATTACTGCCGATGGCCCTGCAGAAGGATTTTTTGAAGCGAAAATCAACACAAACAGTGCAGCAAGGTCATTTATAGGAACAAAATCCGACGGTACCATAACAATTGGCAACATGGGATCGGCTACAGTGAAGAATGCAGCAGAAACTTTGAAGCAAATGGGATTTGTAAACGCCATGTGCCTTGATGGAGGTGGTTCAGTTGCTCTTTACCATCCTGCATCAAATGTTTCAACTTCCGGAAGAAAAATAAACAACGGACTTGCGTTTGTTGAGGAAAAAATTACAGGTATCACTGCAGTGCCAACATCATCAAAGGTATTACTTGATGGAAATGATGTAAATATTGAAGCTTACAACATTGATAACAGCAATTACTTCAAGCTTAGGGACATTGCAAAGATTCTCGATGGAAGCAAAAAAAGCTTCAATGTTGAGTGGGACAACAGCAAAAATGCAATAAATATTGTGAAAAATAAAAAATACAGTCCAGTTGGTCTGGAGCTTGCTTCATCTAATGAAAAAAGAAGTAAGGGTGCTGTTAAATCAAGTTCTGAAGTTTATTTGAACGGAGAAAAAGTCACTCTAACTGCTTACAATATTGACGGTAACAACTACTTTAAACTTCGTGATATCGCTGGAACATTGGATTTTGAAGTTATGTGGGACGCTGTTCAAAATGCAGTAATCATAGAAACAACAATTGAATAGAAAACTGCCTGCACATTATGCAGGCAATTTTTATATAATAAGGAAAGTTCTCTTTCCTATTATATAAAAACGAGGATTGCAAAGGACGGGACGTCCTTAACCTTAAGGGGGGTGCGGAGTCAAAAACGCGTATACATTTTTACGCCGAAGGGGGACATAGGTCCCCCTAGCGGAGTTGCGGAGCAACTTTTTATATGTATAATATAATATTGAATGAGAAATTTTATTATTTCAAGGTTTAAATTTCCAATGATGGGTAAAAATAAAATAGTACATTATTTCAAATATAAGATTCATTAAATATCTCGGAAGGAGGAATTGAAATGGACAGCAATATGGAAGCTTATTGCACAGTATGCGGAAAGTTCACTTATTTTATTTATGATGGAGAAGACTGGGTGTGTCAGACATGTGACAGTGTAAATACAAATGCCATGAAAGGCGAAACAGACATGATGTTTGATCAATATAAAGACTGATTGGTATAATTACAGGAAAATAAGGTGTACATTTAAGTTTCAAAAATTTAATCCCGGGTATATATTAGTCAACATAAGAAATGAAGGAGTGTTGCTAATGAAAATACTAGTTCCAGTTGATGGTTCTACAGCATCCATAAACGCAGTTAAAAAATCTATTGAAGTAGCAAAAAAATTCAATGGGACAATAAAACTGCTATCTGTTGTTCACATTGAAAGTTTGCAAAACTACTTGAGATATAAAAAGCAATGGAGCCAGGTAGATGGTTCGGCAATATCAGAATTAGATCCCGAACAAAAGAAAATAGAAGACAAAATGAAGGAAAATTCTTGCAAGATATTGAATGCAATTGTTGAAAAGCTGGATTTTTCAAATATCCATACAGAAGAAGAAGTATTGATCGGCGAACCATATGAAGTAATACTTCAAACAGCAAAAAATGAAAACTTCGATTTGATTGTAATGGGAAACAGAGGTTTTTCAAAAATAAAAAGGTTTTTTGTTGGTTCAGTTACACAAAGGGTAATTTCAGATTCTCCTTGCCCTGTGCTTGTAATTCATAGCAAATCAGATATTTAAGTTGTACCTGATTTCTAATACTATATATTCTTTATCCCCCTCGTAAAAAGGAACACATATGTGTTCCTTTTTATTTTGCATTGGCTGATTTCAGTCTTTTATGTTTTTTATTTCTGGTCTTCTTTTTTCATTGCCGCCCTCATGTACACCAATAATTTGTCCGTTAATTATGCCTACGTCAGCATTGTCCTTCGGCTCCATTTTTCGCAGTTCTGAATTACTTTTATCTCTGTCTCGCATTCTGTTTTTATTGTTTTTCATGATATGTTCCTTTCATAATTGTAGTCAGTTATAGTATTGATATTTAAGCAATGAATATTCGCTGTAAATAATTCATTGATGTGAAAAGAAATTAAGCTTATAATATATGTAAATATAAGAGGGAAAATTTATGAATAAAATAACTTTAGAAAACATTGAAATAGAAGTTGTTAAAAAAAATATAAAAAATTTAAATCTTTCAGTCAATCCTCCCTATGGAGATGTAAGGCTTTCAGTTCCAAAAAAAATGAACGATGAGGCAGTTAAATGCTTTGCTTTATCAAAGCTTGATTGGATTAAAAAGCAAAGGGAAAAATTCAAGGTTCAGGAAAAATTCAACATTGAATATAAATCAGGCGAACTTCACTGCCTTTTTGGCAAAAAATATGAGCTCAAAGTAGTTGAAAACAATGTGAGACAATTTGCAGAACTCAATGGTGAGCATATAATTTTGCATGTTAGAAAAGATTCATCGTTTGAAAAAAAAGAAAAAATAATTCAGGAGTTCTACAGGGAAAAATTGAAAAGTGTTGTGCCTGAATACATTGAAAAATGGGAAAATATAATAGGAGTAAACATAGAAAGCTGGGCAGTAAAGATCATGAAAACAAGGTGGGGAACATGCAACACAAGAAACAGAAAAATCTGGATAAATCTTGAATTGGCAAAGAAAAGCAAAGACTGTCTTGAATATATTATTGTTCACGAACTGACTCATTTGCTTGAGCGTTACCACAACAAAATATTTTACAATTATATGGATGAGTTTCTTCCTCATTGGAAAAACATAAAGATGGAACTTAACGGAATGTCTTAAAAATGTTATAATTTGAAAATTGCTTATATATTTAAAAAATTAATCTTTAACTCACCGTGATACTGTGAAGATGAATAGGCTTTATATAAGTGTGTATAATAATCCTGACGGCATGGTCAGGATTTTTTATGCCTAAAAACGCATTAATAAATTTATGGAGGTAATATGTCAACTAAAAATAAAATTTATGGCTATTTGCCAGACGAGCGTCCCCCAATTATGGGACTTATATTTTTCGCATTACAGCAAATTGTTGTAATGTTTCCGGCAACTGTACTGGTTGCACTCATTACAGGTTTTCATGTTTCAACAACAATTTTTGCCAGCGGTCTTGCAACATTAGGATTTATATTTGTAACAGGAAGACAAATCCCTCTTTATTACGGCTCAAGCTTTTCTTACATTTCTGCAATAGCTTCAATTATGAGTGCTGAAGCATTTGCCGCATATTCATTAAACGATAAAATCTCAATTGCGCAATTCGGTATTATAATGTCAGGTTTTGTATCCATAATAGCAGGATTTATAATCCAGCGTTCAGGAAAAGACAAAATTGACAGAATTCTTCCACCATCAGTAACAGGGAGTATTGCAATTATAATAGGACTATCATTGGCTGCCAATGCAATGACAAATGCAGCATCTTATCCTGCAGCAGTGGCAGAAAGCCAGGCAGTTCTTGCAGGAAACATGGCATGGGTGATTGCCATTGTGACTTTGATATCAACAATTCTTTATTCAGTGTACTTAAAAGGAAGTTTAAGCCAGCTTCCAATATTGTTCGGCCTATTAACCGGATATGCTGCTGCAGCCATAATAGGAATTGCAACAGGGATTCATTTCATAACATTTGACACAGTTCAGTCAGCAGGAATATTAAATCTCCCGATTTTCACATTCCCTAAACCATCAGTAACAGCAGTTGTTGCCATAATGCCTATAGCAATTGCAACAATTCCTGAATCAACAGCACATGTGTATCAGCTTGATATTTATGTAAATGACCTTGCAAGGAAAAAAGGAATAACAAAAAAATATGATATAGATAATAAGCTGGGATTAAACCTTATGGGTGACGGTTTAGGAGACATTATATCAGGATTGATCGGAGGACCTGCTGGAACAAATTATGGCGAAAACATAAGTGCCATGGCAATCTCAAAAAATTTTTCTGTATATGTTCTTATGTTTGCAGCTGTTTTTACAATGATAATTTCATGTATCACGCCGCTTATTAACATAATCTATTCAATACCTACATCTGTAATCGGAGGATTGTCAATTTATCTCTTCGGAGTAATAGCTGCACAGGGTATTGCAATAATGATGGACAGAAAAGTTGATATGTTTAATTCCAAAAATCTAGCTGTAATAGCGGTTATACTGATTGTTGGTCTTGGCGGAAGCTTTGGTTTTGAAGGCGGAATGATTTCAATGTTTGGAATTCAAATTCCAGCCATTGCAACTGCAGCTGTCGTTGGCATAGCACTTAATCTCATGTTGTCTATAGGAAATATATAAGTAAACAAACTAAAAACCTGCAAAAATTGCAGATTTTTTTGTATGTCCGGTAAAGCCGAATTTTATTTTATGTTTTATCATAATTTTATTTTTATCGAAATAAATATATAAAACATCAATGCTTTGAGTTTAAATTCTACTAGACAAACTGCATTTTTTATACTATAATGTTAGCATGATTACGTTTTCCGTACATTATTTGTTATATGTATGGTAAATGTTAAGCAATACTAAAAATTTTCTGCTGGAGGTGAACATCAGCTTCAATTTTTTAATTTATTTTCAAAGCATAAGAGCAACAGCGTAATGGGAAGAAATCATTTATAATATTTTAAAAAGGAAGGGATGAGTAATAATGAATAAAGAAAATAACAGAGGTCAATGGGCTAGTAACATAGGTTTCTTGATGGCAGCTGTAGGTTCTGCAGTTGGACTTGGAAACATTTGGGGATTCCCTTACAAAATGGGAGCTAGCGGAGGTTTTGCTTTCCTTATAGTTTACTTAGTATTGGTTATATTTGTCGGTTTTGCTACCATGTTGGGCGAGTTGGCGTTAGGAAGAAAAACAGGTCTTGGAGTAATAGGCACTTATAAAGTTTTAAGCCAAAAATTTGCTTGGGTAGGTTGGTTGGGATTCCTTTCTGGTTTCTTCATTCTATCTTTTTACAGCGTTCTTGGTGGATACACACTTAGATATGCACTTGGATTTTTAATGGAGCTATTCAGTGAAGGTGCCGGCTTTGGAGGATTGGGAAGCGGAGCATTCTTCGGAAGTTTTATTATTAATGGCGGACAGAACATATTGTTTCATGGAATATTTATGGCTTTGACAGTACTCATCGTTATGGGTGGAATTTCCAGCGGTATTGAAAAGTTTACAAAAGTAGCTATGCCGGCACTGCTGGTAATGCTTGTAATAGTTATTATAAGAAGTGTTACACTGGAAGGTGCTTCTACAGGTTTGGCTTTCATGTTTGCTCCTAACTTTTCTGCTTTCCAGGAATTAGGATTCATGAAAGTTTTGAAGACAGCAGCAGGACAAATGTTCTTCTCACTGTCACTTGGTATGGGTTGCATGATTACTTATGGATCATACCTAAGCAAGAATGAAGATCTGGAGAAAAATGCCATGATTATCCCTATTGCAGATACTATTTTTGCTTTGATGGCAGGTTGTGCTGTAATGCCAGCTGTTGGAGCTTTTATGTATCAGGGAGTTGAAGGTATTTCTTTCGGAGCAGGCCCTGGACTATTGTTTGTAACTCTTCATCAGGTGTTCAGCGTTGGTATGGGAGGCTTCATAGGCAATTTGTTTGGTTTCATGTTCTATTTTCTTGTGTTCATTGCAGCAGTAACTTCATCTATTTCACTGCTTGAAGTTTGTACAGCGTACTTTATTGACAGAAAAGTTCAAAAAGGCGAAGAACCTAATCGTAAAAAACTTTCAACTATTGTTGGATTCTTGATATTCATCATAGGAATTCCTGTATGTCTTGATGGACTTGGTTCAGGAGTTGCCGGTGGTGCTACTATTGATATTCCTGCTGTTGTGTTCGGTATGGATGAAGTTCGTATGGCATTTGACTGCTGGCTTGATTTCTATGATATGATTTCTGAAGGCGTATTCATGCCTCTTGGTGCAATTCTTATGTCTGTAATGATTGGTTGGGTTCTCAAGACTGGTGTTATCAAAGAAGAAATTGAAAATAGCGGAATAAAGATGAGAGCTTACGCTTTCTGGGATATCTGCTTTAAATATTTAGTTCCTATAGGAATTTTATTCGTATTGATAGGACAGATTGATGACTTCTTCGGAATGGGAATTTTCTAAATAAAAATAATCAATGAAAAGAGCGGATTTTCCGCTCTTTTTTTGTATCTGCCTCATGTTAATTAAATATTTACAATTATTCCATTGGAGGTTCTCTGTGAAAACTGTTGGGAGCAACTTTTTCATCTTTTAATAAGTATATGTGGAATAAATATTCTGCAACAGCTATTATGGCTGCAAATATTATCAGCCCTGTTGCGCTTGTATTGAAGTTATATGAAAATATGTCCACCACATATGCCACAGCAGCACCTAAAACTCCGTCGCCAACAGATGCTATAATATTTCCTGTTGAAGGTAATATCACAAGATCTCCTAGAAGATAATTGAGCACTGTTCCTATAACTGCTACAATGGAAATCATTGTTATGGAGTTTAAATCTACAAGAGTAAAAGCTACCCATGATGCAATAAAAGTTGTTATCAATTTAAATAATAATGCCATTACTGTTCTCATTTTTTTCTCCTTATTTTAATGTATTGCTACATTTATTTTTAGTAATATTTCATTAAATATTCACTTTTTCAGAACAATTTACAAATGATATATAAATAGTCAATTAATAATTGGAATAATAGTTTTGTTTTATTAAATAATAATAAAAATAAAATTAAAGGAGCAAGTATGGTTAAAAATAAATCTAAAGAAAAAAATATGGCAAAACCTATTGAAAACCACGATACTGCAGCATGGGCAAACCAATCAAATCTAAAAGCAGTGTCTAAAGTAAACATTCCTGATGAAATTCAGGTTAGAAACGCCAAAGAATATGTGGATTCAAATCAAAAGTAATTTTTTAAAAAAAGAAGCCCTTTAAAACGGGCTTTCTTTTTTACTAAAACACTTCGTGTTCTGCGAGCTGTTTATATCTTCTATACCTGTCAGTTGCATGTTCGCTTGAAATATCAAACATTTTTTCAGCTATTTCTGGGAATACATTCATAAGCTGTGAGTAACGGATTTCGCCGTGAATGAATTCCTTGTAATCAGATGTTGGTTCTTTTGAATCAAGGATAAACGGATTTTTGCCTTGTTCCTTAAGTTCAGGATTAAACCTGTACATATGCCAGTATCCTGAATCAACTGCTTTTTTCTCTTCCATCATGCTTGTTCCCATGCCTGTTTTAATTCCATGATTGATGCAAGGGGAGTAAGCAATTATTAAAGATGGTCCTTTGTAGCTTTCAGCTTCCTTTATTGCCTTTATGGTTTGATTCATGTCTGCTCCCATAGCAACCTGTGCTACATAAATATACCCGTATGTCATGGCAATGAGACCTAAATCCTTTTTCCTGATTTTCTTGCCTGAAGCTGCAAATTTTGCAACAGCTGCTGCAGGAGTAGCTTTTGAGCATTGTCCTCCTGTGTTTGAATAAACTTCAGTATCCATTACAAGCATGTTGATGTCTTCACCAGATGCAAGGGCGTGGTCCAATCCGCCATATCCTATGTCATATGCCCATCCGTCGCCTCCAACGGACCAAACTGATTTCTTAATCAACTGATCTTTTCTGTTTATTATTTCCTGCACAATAGGATTGTCGCTGTGATTGTTCTTATTTAATGCATCAAAAATCATCTGTGTTGCTTTCTTAGAACCTTCACCGTCATTAAAGTTATCCATCCAGTTTTTAAAAGCATTTTTAAGATTTTCGTCGATTGGTGATGCGATGGCTTTTTCAACAAGAGCTGCTAATTTTTCTCTAAGCTGCTTAACACCAACCTGCAAACCAAGACCGAATTCAGCAGCATCTTCAAACAGAGGATTTATCCATGCAGGTCCACGTCCTTCTTCATTTGTGGAATAAGCAGTGGCAGGTGCAGAAGCTCCCCAAATAGAAGAGCAGCCGGTTGCATTTGATATCATCATTCTGTCTCCGAAAAGCTGAGTGATAAGCTTTACATATGGAGTTTCACCGCATCCCGGACAAGCCCCTGAAAATTCCATCAAAGGTCTCATGAACTGGCTGCCTTTTACAGTGTATTTATCCATTACATTTTCCTTATATTTAACTGTAGTAGCAAATTCCCAGTTTTCAGATTCCATTTCCATTTCATGCTCGGCGGGCTTCATAATTAAAGCCTTTCCCTTAGCAGGGCAGATGTCGGCGCAGTTCGCACATCCTGTGCAGTCCATTGGAGAAACCTGAATTCTCCAGTGGTAATTTTCTAGACCTTTGCCAATTGTCTTAGCTGTTTTGAATGTATCAGGTTTCCTTTTTTCTTCTTCATCATCTAGTAAAAACGGTCTTATGGTTGCATGAGGGCACACATAGGAACATCTTCCGCACTGAATGCATTTATCAATCTGCCATTCAGGTATCATTGGAGCAATTCCACGCTTTTCATAAGAAGTTGTTCCAGATGGGAATGTTCCATCTTCCATTCCTGCAAAAGCGCTGACAGGAAGTTCATCACCTTCGTCTCTTGCCATAGGTCTTTGAATATTTTTCACAAAGTCAGGCTCATCTTTAACAGGTAGTTCTTCTTCCTTTGAGTCTGCCCATGAAGCAGGCACATTTACCTTAACTAAAGCATCAATGGATTTATCCACTGCTTTTTGATTCATCACAACTATGTCAGAACCTTTTCTGCCGTACATGTCTTCAATGTTCTTTTTCAAATACTCAAGAGCCTGGTCAACGGGTATTACATTGGCAAGCTTGAAAAATACAGACTGCATAACCATGTTGATTCTGTTTCCAAGCCCAATTTTTGATGCTATGGCAAGGGCATCTATTATATAGAAATTGATGTTATTTTTTGCTATGAAACTTTTTATGGATGCAGGAAGCTTTCCGTCAAGTTCATTTTCGCTCCATGGGCAGTTAAGAGCAAATGTTCCGCCTTTTTTTAGTCCTTTAAGTACATCATAGTGATATAAAAATGATTTGTTGTGGCAGGCAATATAATCCGCGTCAAAAACAAGATAAGGGGAGCGGATTGGGTTTTTACCGAACCTTAAATGTGAAGTTGTTGTTCCGCCTGATTTTTTGCTGTCATATGAGAAATATCCTTGAACATACAAATCAGTGTTGTCACCAATTATTTTTATGGCAGTCTTGTTCGCTCCTACTGTTCCATCAGAACCAAGACCCCAGATTCGGCAGCTTATTGTTCCTTCAGGAGAAGTGTCAACAATTTCAGTTTCAGGCAGGGAAGTAAATGTTACGTCATCAACGATTCCAATTGTAAAGTTGTCCTTTGGCTCACTTTTCTTCAAGTTTTCAAATACTGCAATGATCTGGCTCGGCCTTGTGTCTTTTGAAGATAATCCATATCGTCCGCCAACTATTAGTGGAGGATTTTCATAATTTTGGAATGATTTGACTACATCAAGGTACAATGGTTCTCCGGTGGAACCGGGTTCCTTTGTTCTGTCAAGCACTGCAATTTTTTTAGCTGTTGTTGGTATTGCCTCAAGAAGATGTTTTTCAGAAAAAGGTCTGTAAAGATGAACCTGCACAACACCAACCTTATCATTTTTTGCCCTTAAATAATCAATAGTTTCTTTTATGGTATCAGTTACCGAACCCATGGCAACAATAACATATTCGGCATTTTTATCACCGTAATAATCAAAAAGCTTATATTTTCTGCCTGTCAATTCACCTAATTTATCCATATATGTCTGAACAATTTCAGGCGTCTTATCAAAATACGGATTCTGGCCTTCTCTTTGCTGAAAATAAATATCAGGATTCTGGGCTGTTCCTCTTGTTACAGGATGTTCGGGATTGAGAGCTCTGTTTCTGAATTCTTCAATAGCTTTGTAGTCAACCAGCTTACTAATATCCTCATAATCTATTTTTTCTACTTTTTGAATTTCATGAGAAGTTCTGAAACCATCAAAAAAATGAATGAAGGGCAGTCTTGACTTTATAGCAGATAAATGTGAAACTACTCCGAGATCCATGGCTTCCTGAACGCTTGCTGAAGATAACAAGGCAGCCCCTGTCTGACGGCATGCCATGACGTCCTGGTGGTCGCCATAAATAGAAAGAGCATGGGTTGCTACGGCTCTTGCAGAAACATGAAGAACTCCCGGAAGAAGTTCACCGGCCATTTTGTAAAGGTTAGGAATCATCAAAAGAAGTCCCTGGGAAGCAGTGTAGGTGGAAGAGAGACTTCCTGCCTGAAGGGCTCCTCTCATGGTTCCAACAGCACCGGCTTCAGACTGCATTTCAATTACTTTTACTTCCTGATCAAAAATATTTTTCATTCCATGTGATGACCATTCATCAACTCCTTCAGCCATTGGCGTTGAAGGAGTAATAGGAAAGATTGAAGCCACTTCAGTCAAAGCATATGAAGCGTAAGCAGCGGCTTTATTTCCATCCATTGATTCATATTTTTTCATAAAATTCTCCTTATTACAAATTTTCAATTATAAAGTATCTTTTCCTGTAACAAAACAAATATTCCTAATTTAATTAAGAATGAAGAATTAAGAGTTAAGAATTAATAGAAGAATTTGTGCAGAGCACAAATCTTATCTTTGTTTTAAAATAAAATATGGATTTGCGCATTGCGCAAATCCTTACCATAATTCTTAATTCTTCACTCTTAATTCTTAATTTGATTATTAGCACTTAATTCTTAATTATTAGTTTGTTGCCGTCGTAATCAACCGTCATGTTCGTTCCGGGCTGAATGTCATGCTGTATTATCATTCTTGCAATCAATGTTTCAACATTGCGTTGAATGAACCTTTTTAAAGGTCTTGCACCATATACAGGATCATAGCCTTGATCAACAATATATGTTTTTGCTCTATCAGTAAGAGAAACAGTGAGTTGCTTGTCTTTTAACCTACTCTGAAGGTCTTTGAACATCAGATCTATTATTGTGAATATTTCATTCTTGGAAAGAGGCTTGTAAAATACAATTTCATCAAGTCTGTTTAAAAATTCAGGCCTGAACTGATGTCTCAACAGGCTGTTTACTTCATCCTTTGCAGAATCTGTTATTTCACCCTGAGAGCTTATTCCTTCCAATATATAATTGGAGCCAAGATTTGAAGTAAGTATTATTATTGTATTTTTAAAATCCACAGTCCTTCCTTGAGAATCAGTAATTCTACCGTCATCTAGAACCTGCAGCAATATGTTGAATACTTCAGGATGGGCTTTTTCAATTTCGTCAAACAACACAACAGAATATGGCTTTCTTCTTACAGCTTCTGTAAGCTGTCCGCCTTCTTCATATCCCACGTATCCCGGAGGAGCTCCTATGAGTCGTGAAACTGAAAATTTTTCCATATATTCACTCATATCGATTCTTATTATGTTGTGCTCATCATCAAACAAAGATTCAGCCAAAGCCTTAGCAAGTTCTGTCTTACCAACTCCTGTTGGCCCTAAGAACAAAAATGATCCTATTGGTCTGTTAGGGTCCTGAATTCCTGCCCTAGAGCGCAATATAGCTTCAGTTACTTTTTCTACGGCTTCGTTTTGCCCAACAACCCTCTGGTGGAGAATATCTTCAAGTCTCAGTAATTTTTCCCGTTCTCCTTCCATGAGCTTAGAAACTGGTATTCCTGTCCATCGTCCCACAATACGGGCGATTTCTTCTTCTGTTACTTTGTCTCTTAAAAGAGTTGTATCACTCTTGGACTTTTCAGCTATTTGTTCCTCGTTTTCAAGGGATTTCATAAGTGTGGGGAGTTTGCCATACTTTAACTCTGCAGCTTTGTTAAGGTCATAATTTCTTTCGGCTCTTTCAATTTCTGAATTTACCCTTTCTATTTCTTCGCGGAGACCCTGAACTTTTGATATGGCATTTTTTTCATTTTCCCATTTAGCTTTCATTTCCTTGAACTGAGATCTCATGTCTGCCAATTCCCTTTGAATTTCTTTAAGATGTTCGTCTGACAGCTTGTCGTGTTCTTTTTTTAGAGCTGCTTCTTCTATCTCATGCTGCATTATTTTTCTTGATATTTCGTCAAGCTCCGATGGCATTGAATCCATTTCTGTCCTGATCATGGCGCATGCTTCATCTATTAGGTCTATTGCCTTGTCAGGAAGGAAGCGGTCTGTAATGTATCTGCTAGAAAGAACAGCAGCAGCAATCAATGATTGGTCCTGAATTTTAACTCCGTGGAAAACCTCGTACCTTTCCTTAAGACCCCTTAAGATGGAAATTGTATCTTCAACTGTTGGTTCATCAACCAAGACCGGCTGGAACCTTCTTTCAAGTGCAGCATCTTTTTCAATGTACTGCCTGTATTCATTAAGCGTAGTAGCACCAATGCAGTGAAGTTCACCTCTTGCAAGCATTGGTTTTAGCATGTTGCCTGCATCCATGGCACCTTCAGTCTTGCCTGCACCTACTATTGTATGAAGCTCGTCAATAAATAAAATAATTCGTCCTTCACTTTTTTTGACTTCCTCTAGAACAGCCTTAAGCCTTTCTTCAAATTCACCTCTGAATTTTGCTCCGGCTACTAATGAACTCATGTCCAGGGAGAAAATTTTTCTTTCTTTCAGGTTATCAGGAACATCCCCACGCACTATACGAATAGCAAGTCCTTCTGCAATGGCGGTTTTTCCTACACCTGGCTCACCTATGAGCACTGGGTTGTTTTTTGTCTTTCTGGATAAAATCCTGACAACATTTCGTATTTCTGAATCACGTCCGATTACAGGGTCAAGCTTGTTGTTTTTTGCCAGTTCAACAAGATCAGAACCATATTTTGCAAGTACGTCATATGTTGATTCTGGGGAGTCGCTTGTTACACGGGTGTTGCCTCTCACAGAGGACAGGGAAGAGAGAAATTTGTCCTTTGTAAGACCGAACTCCTGAAAAAATTTTTTTAAACTTTGTTTTGGATAATCAAGCATTGCAATCATAATATGTTCTACCGATACATACTCATCCTTCATTCTTTCAGCTTGATTTTCCGCTTCAGCCAATATTTTGTCCACGTCGGGAGCAATGTAAATTTTTCCGCTCTCACGGCCGGGGCCGGTAACTCTCGGCAGAGCTTCTACAATTCGATTTACGCTTTTATTAAAGACATCCTTATCTATGTTCATTTTAGTAAGAAGCTGTCCGATAAGGCCGTCTTCCTGACTTGCGAGAGCGTATAAAAGATGCTCCTGTTCAATCTGCATGTTTGAATTTTCTATTGCTTCTTTGTGAGCATCCTGGATAGCCTCCAATGATTTTTGAGTAAATTTTTGCGCATTCATTAAAATACCTCCTATGCTTCTTTTTAACTAATTGTAAATCTCTATTATTAAAGGAAGATTAATTTTACAAATAAAGGAAGATTAATTTTACAAACAAAAGTTAAAATTTTGAAAATCCAAAACCATAAACTTCCTGCACAGTCCTGACTATTACAAATACGCCGGGATCAATATGCTTCAGCTGGTTTTTTAGAACAAAATATTCTTTTCTGTCAAGAATTGTAACTATAATTTCCTTCTCATCGTTGGTGTAACCGCCTTCAGCCTTATAGACTGTAACACCTCTGTCAAGCTTGTCGAAAATATACTGTTTAATTTCTGCATGTTTTTCTGATATTATAACTACTTCGTTCTTCACGGAGAACCCGTCTATGAAGTAATTGACAACAAGGCCGTTTATGAACCATCCGAAAGCTCCCACAGTTCCTGTCTTAATACCATACGTAAAAAATGCAGAAATAACTACCACAATATCAGCTGCCATGAGACCTGTTCCCATATTCATGTTAAAATACTTGCTGAATATTTTGGCTACTATGTCCGTACCGCCGGTAGAAGCATTTTGATTGAACACAATGGAAAGTCCCATTGCTGAAATCACTATGCCGCATAAGAGGTTTAACAAAATTTCATCAGTGACAGGCTTTGTTGCAGGATGAACACTTTCCATGATGTACATGAAAAATGAAAGGAAAAAAACAGAAAAAATTGTTTTTCCGCCGAATTCCTTACCGAGAAAAATAAAACCTATTATTAATAATATAATGTTAAGTATAAAATTTATTAAAGAAATAGGAATTGAAATGTAGTTGCTGAGCACAATTGACAAACCTGAAACTCCTCCGGTTGCCAGATTTTCCGGCACCATGAAATAATATACGCCAAATGCCACAATTAGCGTTCCTAGGGCTATTAAAAAATATTCTTTTAAAATTTCTTTGTTTATCATATATGCCTCCTGTGTGAATATATCCATATTCTAATTCAATAGTATTCAATTATCAAGAATATTCTATATAGTTTGTAAAATATTACTATTGATAAATTTTTCTTATCTGTCATAAAAAGGTATTTAATTCATTGCTTTTAAATTTATAAGTTTTTATTTTATTGTTATACATTTCACAATGAAAGAAAACGGAAGATATTTGATTTAAACGGAAGCTTTTTCTAGCATTTTAAAGCAATAAAATATTATTAACTAAAATATTCCTTAAATGTCCATAATCGTGAATGTTTTATATTTGCTGAACATATTAAAGGGTGATATAATGTCAAATGTTGTATAAAATTAAACAAGGAGTGATTTTTTGAACGAAATAATTAATCAAATTATCGAGATAGACTCTTTGGCTTTTGAGAACAAAACTAAGAACGACAATTTTTTGCTCAAAAAAAAGCAGGAGTATGAAAGCACTCTTTCAAGTTATAAAAACGACAAACTTGAAGAGGCTAAGAAAAGAGCACAACAGTTGGCCGATGAAGCTGATGTATACGTAGCTGAAACAGATAAGGCTGAAAAGGAAAGAATCATTAAAATATCTGCTGATATAGACAAAAACTATAAAAAAGCGGAAAAATCTTTGGTAGAAGAAATATTTAACAAGTTATTTGTACTGGAGGGATAGTATGAACCCTAACATGGCATACTATGCTATTCAAACCAAAATTATTTCAAAAAAAGGCCGTATACTGAGAGGTCTTGACTGGGAAAAATTATTGGATTGCAAGTCGGTAGAGCAATTAAAATCGCTTTTGTTAGAAAACACGGAATTCAGCAAACTGCTGAATGAAGTTAAGAATGAAGAACTGAGCAGAGACAAGATGGAAGTCTTGTTAGGAAAGTTTAAGACCCTTGAAACTGAAGATTTGCTTCATTATTTTTCCGGTAACTACAAGGATTTCATTGAATCTTTGCTGCTTGAAGGGGAACTGCAGGATTTAAGCTTGATTTTACGAAAAATCGCTAGGGAAGAAAGTTTAGAAGGAGTTGAAGCACGTTTTATTCATTCCGGCAAACATGAAACTCTGCCTTTTGACAAACTCATGTCTTCAAAAAATGTAGCTCAATTTACTGAAAATCTCAAAGGCACACCTTATTATTCGGGATTGAAAAACTTAACAAAAGATGATGCCATCAATCGTGAATTTCATATTGAAATGAAACTTTATGTGGAATTATATAAAAATTTAATGGAAGGTGCAAAGAAACTCGACAAAGAGGACACAGATGCAGCTCTTGGCATTATAGGGCTTAAAATTGATCTTCTCAATGTACAGTGGATTTACAGGGCATTAAATTATTATAAAATTTCACCGGAAGAAATTTTAAACTACAGTCTGGTGGGGGGAACCTCAATAGACTACAAGAAATTGAAGAAGTTGTGCTACAGTAAATCATTGGATGAATTCTTCTTATTGGTAAAATCATATTTGAAACTGGACATATTTGACGATATTGGTGTTTCAGGAATTGATTTATCGGTAAATGCATATTTGTATGAATATCTGAAAAAGAAAAAATTTCATAATATCGGTGCAGCTGTTTCATATATCTATCTGATTGGTATCATTGTTGATGATTTTACTACAATTGTTGAAGGTATACAGTACAATGTACCAAAAGAAAAGCTTAAAAGTTATCTTGCTTTTAAGATGTAAGGATGAAAGGAAGGGAGGAACTTAAAGGATGTCCATAGAAAAAATGGTTCTTTTAAAGGTTGTGGGTTCAACTGAAGATATGAATCCAATCATTAAAGAACTTATATTAAACGAAAATGTGCATTTAAACTTAAACGTTGAAAACAGCAATGCATATGCAAACTACTATGTAATACACCAATATGAATCAGATATTCTTGGCTCATCTAACCTGGGTTTGGAAAATTCCTGGAATGATGAAGATAAACACATGGATGGTATGGTTACTGTTGAGAACCTTGCAAAAGGAATGGGTGTTAAATTAACCGTTGATAAAAACATTTTATCTGAAAACTACAAAATTAAAGATGTTTACAATGAATTAATGAACATTGACTCTTCACTTGGTGTAAAAGTTAAAGAAATAAATGACAAGAGAGAAATCATAAAAGAACTTCAGAACTTCAGATTAAAAGTTGACAGCATAGGTGACAAAACACTTGAGCTTGACAAAATTGCTCACTTAAACTGCTTTGAGTATGAACTGGGGCTATTATCAAAAGAAAACAAGTGGCGCTTGAAGAAAAATTATGAAAATCTTAGTGCCATAGTAATGAGAATAGGTATTATCAATGCTTCAGATGAGGATATATATATGATTATGTATCCTAAACAATTCAAGGGAGAAACTGATAACCTATTAAAATCATTGAACTGGAGCAGGCTTGAAAGACCTGAAGGAATTACAGGCACACCTTTGGAAATGATAAGCCAAATTGATGAGCGCTTAAACAAGCTTAACAATGAAATTGATAGATTAACTGCAGCCATTGAAGCTGAAAAGAAGACAAATTCAAACTCAATCAACAGACTTTACAACATTCTTAACCTTGAAGAAAGAATCAAAGATGTAACAGATAAGGCTGAAATAGGAAACAATATATTTGCAGTTGACGTATGGGTTCAGGAAAGCGACCTTGAAAATGTTAAAAAAGACATTTCCAAGGTTTCCAAGAAATACATGCTCACTCAGAAGACAGCAGAAGAACTTGGTACACAGGTTGTTCCGCCTACAAAGTTAAAAAACAACTGGTTCACTAGACCATTTGAAACAATAGTTAAAATGTACAGTCTTCCTTCATATTATGAGCTTGACCCTACACCATTTCTTGCAATAACTTTCTGCCTGGCTTTTGGTATAATGTTTGGCGATATAGGACAAGGACTTGTATATTTTCTGCTAGGCCTGGCATTAAAGAAGAAAATCGGCGATTTTGCTGAAATTGTAATGAGACTGGGTGCAAGTTCAATTGTATTCGGATTTGTTTATGGAAGTATGTTCGGTTTGGAACATGAACAGCTGCCTTGGCTTCCAAGCTTGATTCACGGCGGACCCTTAAGTCCGGACAACATTCCGATGATTCTTGCAGCAGGAATTCTTTATGGTATATTTGCTCTTACTGTTTCTTTTATATATGGAATCACGAATTCCCTTAAAAATGGAAACATAGAAGAAGGCGTGTTTGGAAAGAACGGTATATTCGGTTATATCTTTTTCATGAGCTTCATAATGACAATTGTAGCTTTGACTAAAATTATAGCTGTTCCTGTGATAGCTCCTCTAATGGTATTGCTTGTAAGCATTTTATTGATCATTTTAAAACAACCTCTGGCAAACATGGTGAAAAATCACAGACCATTGTTCCATGAATCTCCAGGAGAATATTTCACTGAAAGCATATTTGAAGCCGTTGAAACATTCCTGGGAGCAATGTCAAATTCAATTTCATTCGTCCGTGTTGGCGCATTTGCACTGAACCATGCCGGATTGTTCCTAGCATTCATGGTAATTTCAGAAATGATGGACAACATTTTAGCCAAAATTCTTATTTTGGTAGTAGGCAATATTTTGATCTTAACACTTGAGGGTGTTGTAGTATTTATTCAGGGTCTTCGTCTTCAATATTATGAAATGTTCAGTAAATATTTCAAGGGTGAAGGCGTAGAATTTAAACCACTTAAACTTACAAAATAAAACAATTAAAAGAAAGGGAAGTAAAAATTATGCAAATTTTATTTATTATAGCTGCAGCTGCAGTATCAATCGGAACAACATTATATGGAAGAAAAGTTATGAAAAGCGGTAAAAAAGGAAACATCAAAAAGGCAATATTGACAACTGTATCAGCATTCGCTTTGATCATGATCGGAGCTATAGTATCAACAATATTCGGAGGCAACGTATTTGCAGAAACAGCTGAAGCTACAACAGAAGCTGCAGCAGGAGCAATTGGAATCGGTGAAGGTCTTAAGTATTTGTCAGCAGCTCTTTCAACAGGTATTGCAACAATAGCAACAGGTATCGCAGTTGGATCAGTTGGTTCTTCAGCAATCGGAGCTATTTCAGAAGATTCATCACTTCTTGGTAAGACATTGATATTCGTTGGTATGTCTGAAGGTATCGCAATTTACGGTTTGATTATATCTATATTGATTCTGTTCGTATAATAAAATCAATAGAAAAGAGAACTTAATATGAAGTCATTTTTAATAAGTGATAACAGAGACACTTGGGTTGGCTTAAGGCTTGCAGGCATAAACGGAACAATTGTGCATGACAGGGATGAAGCCAACAAAGCTTTAAAAAATGCAATGCAGGATAAGGAAATTGGAATACTGATCCTTACTGAAAAAATAGTTGACATGCTTAATGATGTGGTTATGGAAATGAAACTTAAATCTAAAACTCCACTCATTATAGAAATCCCTGACAGACATGGATCTATAAGGGAATCAAATGCCATTGCGGATAACATACGAGAATCCGTCGGCATTCATATATGAGGTGATTTATGGTTACGATAGAACAAAAATTATTACTGTTTTCCAAGCTCATAAACAATTCCATGGACAAAAGTCTCAATGAAGAATTAAAGGAAATGGATAAGCAATATGATTTGAAAATCAAGAAAAGCATGGATGAAGCAAATCAGATGGCAAAGTCCATCGAGGAAAGAGCTGCTAAAAAGGCTGAAATGAAAAAGACTGAAAGCTTGAGCAGATCAAAGGTAATCATAAAACGAGAGATTATAGTATTAAAAGAAAAATATTATTATACTTTCATGGAAACATTCAAAAAAAGATTATCTGATTTCATTGTTTCAGAAAAGTACAAAACATATTTGAACAGCTTGATTTCAAATTTGGAAAATTTATTGAACAGCTATGGTGAATGCAACCTGGTTATTCAATTGACAGAAAACGACAAACAAAGGCATGCAGATTTTATACAAAAGGAACTTTCTAAAAATAAAAGCTGCAAAAATATAGAATTTAAAACAACAAATGATATTATGGGCGGCTTCATAGCAGTTATTCCCGACAAGGACATCAAAATGGATTTGTCAATAGACGCTGTTCTTGAAGACAACAAGACATATATCATGCAGACAATATTTGAGGCTTTAGAGGCAGGTGACTTAAATGAATAGAAACGAAGGTATTGTTAACTCAATAAACGGACCTGTTGTCAAAGGGCTCAATATGGGTTCATTCAAAGTAAACGAAATGGTTACAGTAGGAACTCAAAAGCTTATAGGAGAAGTTGTTTCTTTGGACGGAGATATTGCTACAGTCCAGGTATACGAAGAAACAGAAGGACTGAAGGCTGGGGAAAAAATTTATTCAACAGGAAGCCCTTTGTCTGTAACTTTAGGCCCAGGCATGATAGGCAACATATTTGACGGAATTCAAAGACCGTTGAACAAAATTCAAAATATGTCACAGGACTTCATTCCAGAAGGAATTGGTCTTTTGACACTGGATGAAGAAAAGAAATGGGATGTTACAATTACAGTTAAGCCAGGAGATAAATTAAAACCCGGCGAAGTTTACGCAACTGTTCAGGAAACTCAAAGAATTCTTCATAAATTGCTTGTTCCAATCAATGTAAGCGGAACAGTAAAAGAAGTTAAACCAAACGGACAATACACTATAAATGATACAGTTGTTGTGCTCACAAAAGACAACACAGAACTTTTAAACCTTACACTGTCAACAAAATGGCCTGTAAGAAAAGCAAGACCTATAAACAGAAGAATTCCAATATACAAGCCGCTTATTACCGGCCAAAGAGTTATTGACTCATTCTATCCAATAGCTAAGGGCGGAACTGTTGGTCTTCCTGGAGGATTCGGTACCGGAAAGACTGTTACTCAGCATCAGCTTGCAAAATGGTGTGATGCCGACATAATAGTCTATATAGGCTGCGGTGAACGTGGAAACGAAATGACAGACGTTTTGGAAGAATTTCCAAAACTTATAGACCCTCGTACAAACAGACCGTTGATGGAAAGAACTATTCTTATAGCCAACACATCTAACATGCCTGTTGCTGCCCGTGAAGCCAGCATATACACAGGAATCACTATGGCTGAATACTTCAGAGACATGGGTTATGACGTTGCTATAATGGCAGATTCTACTTCAAGATGGGCAGAAGCTCTTCGTGAAATTTCAGGACGTCTTGAACAAATGCCTGCGGAAGAAGGATACCCGGCATATTTGCCTTCAAGGCTTGCAGAATTTTATGAAAGAGCTGGCTGTGTTAAGACTTTAAATGATGACGAAGCTACAATTACAATAATCGGAGCAGTGTCACCTCCTGGAGGGGACTTCTCAGAACCTGTTACAGAAAACACTAAGCGTTTCGTTTCAGCATTCTTAGGACTTGATAAGAAGCTTGCTTATGCAAGACATTATCCGGCAATCAACTACCTTACAAGCTATTCAGGATATGTTGACATGCTTTCAGAATGGTATGAAGAAAATGTTGCTCCTGACATGCTTGAACTAAGACATAAAATGATTGTTCTTCTTCAGGAAGAAGAGAAATTAAATGAAATTGTTCAATTGGTCGGAGAAGATGTTCTTCCTAATGACCAGGCGCTGGTACTTGAAACAGCAAGAATAATCAAAAAAGGATTTTTGCAGCAAAATGCAATGCACGCGGAAGACACTTACGTTGTGCTTAAAAAACAATATTTGATGCTTAAAGTTATAGATACATTCTATGAAGAAGCATTGGCCTGCGTTAAAATTGGCATTCCGATTTCTGTAATTAGAGGCGAGTCTGTTATTCAAGATATATTGAAAATCAAATATGAAATCCCGAATGATAAATTAGAGCTGCTTGATGAATTGATGAACAAGATTGTTGATGTTTACAGCAGCTTGAGATTAAAGTATGAATAGGGAGTGTTGATATGAAAAAGGAATATTTAAAAATACAAAAAATTGCAGGCCCGTTAATAGTTCTTACAGGCATTGAAGATGCTTCCTATGGTGAAACAATAAACATCAGGGTTGATGAAAATGAAACAAGAAAAGGAAAAATAATCAAAATCGAAGGCGACAAAATAATCGCTCAGGTTTTTGAAGGTACAACAGGAATTTCAACAGACAACTCTTCTGTAAAGTTTCTTGCTGAACCGCTTACTATTCCTTTGTCAAAAGAAATACTGGGAAGAACATTCAATGGCGTTGGGGAACCAATAGATAATGCATACCAGGTAATTTCACCGGTAAAACAAAATATTAACGGAAGACCTATAAATCCGGTTGCAAGAAGATACCCTAAGAACTTCATTCAGACAGGTATTTCTGCAATAGATTCACTTATGACACTCATTAGAGGACAGAAGCTTCCTATATTCTCAGGAAATGGTATGTCACACAATGAACTGGCAGCTCAGATAGTTAAACAAGCTAAAATAAAGGGAGCAACAAAGGACAATTTTGCAGTTGTTTTCGGTGCAATGGGAGTTCGTCACGATGATGCTGACTACTTCAGAAAAAGCTTTGAATCTGCTGGAGTTCTGGATCACGTTGTAATGTATCTTAACACAGCAGATGCTCCTATTATAGAAAGAATTTCGACTCCAAGATGTGCCCTTACTGCAGCAGAGTATCTTGCTTTTGAAAACAACATGCACGTATTGGTTATTTTGACAGACATGACAAGTTATGCTGAAGCACTGCGTGAAATTTCATCAGCAAAGGAAGAAGTTCCATCACGTAAAGGATACCCGGGATATTTGTATTCAGACCTTTCAACAATTTATGAAAGAGCCGGAATGCTTAAGAGCTGTGAAGGTTCAATAACCCTTATACCAATACTGACAATGCCTAATGATGATATAACACATCCAATACCTGACTTGACAGGATTCATCACAGAAGGACAGGTAGTTCTTAACAGGGAATTGAACCATAAAGGAATATACCCACCAATAGACATTCTGCCGTCACTTTCACGTCTTATGAAGGACGGTATAGGTGCTGAATTTACAAGAGAAGACCATTCAGACCTGCAGAGCCAGATTTACGCTTCATATTCAAAGGTTCAGGATATACGAAGTCTTTCTCAGATAATCGGTGAAGACGACCTGGGGGAAACAGATAAATTGTATCTGCAGTTTGGACGTGAGCTTGAAAACAAATTTATTGCTCAGGATAAGAATGAAAACAGAAACATAAATGAAACTCTTGATCTTGGATGGTATGTTTTGTCAATATTGCCTGAAACAGAACTTGATCGTGTGAAACCTGAAATGTTGTCTAAATATTACGTACACAACAGGGAGAGATAGTTATGGCAGTGATGGTTGCACCTACAAAATCTAACCTCATAAAAGCAAAGTCATCTCTGGAGCTTTCAAAAAAGGGATATGAGCTTTTAGATAAAAAAAGGAACATTCTTATAAAAGAAATGATGGTATTTGTAGACAAGGCACGAAACATGCAAAATGAAATTTATGACGTAATGACTGAAGCTTATGCAGTATTGCAAAAAGCAAACATGACATTGGGTGTAAAAAATGTTGAAGACATAAGCTATGGCATACCCACTGACGAACACTACGACATTCTTTTAAAAAGCGTCATGGGCGTGGACATTCCCACACTGAAGTACAAGGAAGATGACATTCTTCCAGCCTATGGCTTTTATTCAACAAATGCATCTCTCGATGAAGCAAGACAGATGTTTTGCAAAGCAAAGCTTAAAATGTACGAACTGGCAGAAATTGAAAATTCAGTTTTCAAGCTTGCCAAGGAAATACAAAAAACACAAAAAAGAACAAATGCTTTGCAGCATGTTCAAATACCAAAGTACAGAGAACAGGTAAAATATATCCAGGAAGTCTTGGAAGAAAAGGAAAGAGAAGACTTCTTCCGTCTGAAAAGATTGAAAGGAAAGAAATAAATACAATTAAGAATTAAGAGTTAAAAATTAAGAATTATTAGTTGGGATTGTGCCGCGGCACAATCCCTTCTTTTAATTCTTCAGCATAACTCTTCATTCTTAATTAATATTTAGTTATTCTTCTGGCTTTAAATATTTAGTCATATGGTCATGGCCAACAAAAGTGTTTGAAAATATAACTTTTGCAAAGTTTATGTATTCACCGGGATTTGGCATGGCAGGGCTGAAATGAGTTAGCCAAAGCTCTTTTACATTGGAATCACGTGCAATTTCAGCTGCTTCCGAAAAAATCATGTGCATTTTTTCTGATGTTTTTTCTTTTTGCTCATCATCTCCGTACATTCCTTCGCATATGAACAAATCTGAGTTTCTCACTATTTTATTTATCCAATCAACAGGTCTTGTGTCAGTTACATAGGAAATTTTAATGGGGGGTCTTTCTTCTCCTAAGACCATGTCAGGAGTAATTGTTTTGTCCATGACTTTTACACTTTCTCCGCCATGCAGAGTTCTCCAGAAGTTTACTGGAATATTTAATTGTTTTGCCTTTTCAGGGTTGAAGTGGGGTTTTAACTTAAGCTCAAGACTGTAACCAACGCAGTTCATGTGATGTTTAAGAGGTATGGATGTTATATTCAGCCCTATCTGCTCAAATTCAACTGGCTTTGTATCATGAAGTTCTGACATTCTCACTTCAAATGGAAGATAGCCGCACACAACCAGCAATGAGTTTATAATACTCATACTTCCTCTTGGTCCTATAATGTCTAAGGGTTCTGTTCTTCCGCTGTTTCCAATTGTCAGCAAAAGCCCCGGAAGTCCGGTTATGTGATCTGCATGGCAGTGGGTGAGCAGTATCACATCAATTTTACTAATGCTGATTTTCCCCTTGTGAAGAGAAACCTGTGTTCCTTCTCCGCAGTCAATAAGAATTTTTCTTCCGTTATATTCAATTACGCATGATGCCAGAAATCTGTCGGGAAGAGGGATCATGCCGCCTGTTCCTGTAATTATAACATTTATCATTTTATCACCTTGTATATATGCTGTTACCATTATACATATTATTTGTTGTATAATCAATATATATTCCCTGCAAAAATGAACATGAGCGTACATATGAGTGAAGACATGACGCCTTGCATGAATTTATAAAATATGTAGCTTTTAGCGTCAAAATCAAATTCATCCACTACGGCCATTGTCTGAAAGATTACTGACATTCCAGAAAAGCTTATGAGAAAATTAATTACTATGAGCTTCATTTCAAGAGGAACAAATGATGATGATGTAATGATGCTGCAGCCGTTTGTAAGTTCCAGTATCCCAATCAAAAGAGAATAAATGATGTCACTTATGTACATTTTCAGATTAAGTAAAGCTGCAATGCTTTCTAGACTGTCACTTAAAAAGTGTGATATAACCGAAAAAATAACAATGACTCCGCCCACTGACAATATGCTTGAAACTGATTTGTAAATAGCTGTGCTGAAAGCTTTGTTAAAAGACATGACAGGTTTTCTCAAGGCGCTTATGTTCATTCCAAGCCTAGACTCTTTTTTTGACATCATCATTCCTATTGCCAGAGCGCCGAGAAAATGCGGAATTGCAATGAAACGGTACAGATGAAAATTTCCGAGCATTGAAAATGAAACAGCTCCTGCAATGAACTGAAAACTGCAATCATTGGCAAATACGGTCAAATAATTTGCTTCTTCTTCATTTATTCGTTTGCCTCCTGCCATTATGTTCACAGCCATGGCTCCTGAAGGGTAGCCTGATATGAAACTTATGAAAAATGGAATGAGAGCAAACTTGCTTTTAAAAAGTTTAGTTGACAAATAAGACATGCGCCCGAACAAACTGTACAAGAAGTTGTACTGAAGCAGGATGTTTGACAATACAGACATTGGAAACAAAAATGGAACTATGTTGTTAACCCAAATGTTAAGTCCTCTGAAAGCTCCTTCAGACACAATGTCAGGTTTTAGTATAAATAAGCTTATAAAAACTAAAATAAGAACAGGAATAAAGTTTCGCTTCAACATAATACAACCCCCATAACACATTTTATTGCATTCAGGGGGAAATATGAATTATTTATCATTTATATATACAGCATTTTCCTTGTATTCAACATTTGTCTCACGGTTTCTGAAAGGCAGGTAGTACAAGTCTGTTGATTTGTTTGTGAGGCGGAACAGGTGAAGGTCTTCAGCTATTAAACTGTTTTTTTTGTAGTCTGAAAAACGGTTTATTGCTGCAGTGTTAAATGTTCTTGCATGTTTTATTACATTTCTTCCCACATTGTTAAAAGCTAAAACCTTAACATATTCATGATTATTAGGTAACATAAAATATTTTATGTCATTATGTTTTATGTCTAAAATTATATTAAGCATTGCACGCCTTAATTTGGAATATGTATAGCGCTTGGATTTAAGGCTCATGATGAAATCATCCATTGTTGAATGTTTGTAGATATTGTCATATATTTTATTGTTGAGGCCTTCTGAAACTTCAAATATTTCACTAAGTCCATCGGCACCCAGATCAATTATCTTGTAGTACAAAATATCCACATAATTATCAAGACTATTAAACCCATAGAATTTTTCGTAAAAATCATCAATTAATTCTATGCTTTTTTCTGTGGCGCTTATGGTTTGGGAAGAGTTATTTAAAATGGCTTTTCTGATTGCAGTTGCGCTGTCAAAAAAACCTGATATATCTTCATCGTTGTGATTTTTTCCCATGCGTCGTACAGGGTAAAAGTCCCACTTTAAGTCTTGCTTCATGATGCTTTTCATGTATTCAATAGCCAGCACATTGTTAGGGGAAAGGACCGTATCACGTGATTCTTCTCCAAGGATTAATGTCAATGCATTTGTCATGGCGGCTGGAAATGATATTCCTTTTTTTATTTCTTCTTTCAGAATTTTAACATATGTATCTGAAAGCTGTGTTTTAGCAATTTTTAAAAGCATTTTGGGGTCTTCATTTTCGCATCCAAAGCTCAAAGACGTTACATGAAGCTTTTTTAATTCATTTACTGCTGCAAAAGCAAACATTTCTGCATTCTGGCATGAAAAAGGCATGGGAAGTTCAATGACGATGTCGGCTCCTGCGTTGACGGCTGCCTCAGCACGTCTGAATTTGTCTATTATTGCCGGTTCTCCGCGCTGCACGAAATTTCCGCTCATAACAACAGCAACTGCATCGCAGCCTGATAATTCACGTGCTTTCTTCAGCTGATATTCATGACCCATGTGAAAGGGGTTGTATTCTGCTACAATGCCGGTTATTTTCATAGTTCACCTTTAATCGTTTTACTATATATTAATTTTATTTTATGATAAAGTCAAACAAAACAGGAATTAAATCATACATTTTTTTGCAGAAATTTGTTTGATTTTTGCATTTTAAATGTTATAATACTAGAGTTAATGGTAAAAATTATAAAATGGTGAAATTATGAGCGTGACATTTGTAATAGGCGGAGCAAGAAGCGGAAAAAGCACATTTGCAGAAATGAAAGCAAAAGAATATGCTGAAAACGTGCTGTACCTGGCCACGGCAGTAGTAACTGACCAGGCTATGGCTGACAGAGTAAAAAAACACAAAGAGCAGCGTCCAAAATCATGGAGCACTCTTGAAATTTACAGGGATTTTAAAAATCTTGTTAATTTCCCGGAGTTTATGAATTCTGATGCCATAATGATTGACTGCATCACAACATTGATTGGTAACTTCATGTTTGACAGCAAGCTTGACTTTAATACTTGCAGCATTGAAAATGTCAATGAACTTGAGGAAAAAATTACTCTTGAAGTCATGTCATTGATTGATGTATGCAACTGTAACAACAAAAAACTCATTATTGTTTCAAACGAAACAGGAATGGGAGTTGTTCCTTCTTATTATATGGGAAATTATTTCAGAGATATAAGCGGGAGAATCAACAGCAAGATTAGCATTAAGTCAGATTTCATGTATTTTATATTTTCAGGCATTCCCATCAAACTTAAACATAAGGGAGAAATGGTTAAATGGCCTCAGGATTTCTAACTTTGATTTCATTTTTTACCCGCATTCCTGTGGGAAGAAAAATCACATACGATGAAAATAATTTCAAAAGAGCATTGTCTTTGTACACTCTTATGGGAGCAGTCATTGGCATTTTGCTTGTTGCAGTTTACTTTTTATTCGGTAGGACGTACATAGCTTTTTTAAGAGGTTTGGTTCTTACCATCGGATATGTTGCAATAACCGGGGGCATTCATCTTGACGGAGCTGCAGATACTTCTGACGGTCTGTTTTCAGGAAGGACAGGAGAACGTGTATTTGAAATCATGAGTGATTCTCACATTGGAGCATTTGGAGTAATATGTCTTATTGTGATAATTCTTTCGCAGTTTGTTTTGTTTTCTTTTGCTGACATGTTCACATGTTTCTTGATGCCAGTTGTGGGAAGAGCATGCCTTACTGTCTCATGCATGGGTAAAAAATATGCAAAAAAAACAAAGGGAATGGGTACAACATTCATTGAGTCCATGGATACGAAAACAGTGGCTGTCAATTTGATTTTCCTGGCTATTTTTGTTGTTATAACCCCTTACAGGATGATTTTTTCAGTATCATGTTTTGCGACAATCGCTGCAACACTTTTCATATCAGGGTGGATTGAAGACAAAATTGGCGGAATGACAGGGGACACATGCGGTTTTATCATTGAAACAAGCCAAATAATTTTTATGATATTAGTACTTTTTTAAAAGGATAATTATGATATACTTAGTTCGGCATGGGGAATCCCTGTCCAATATAACAAAAAGATACAGCGGCATAACTGATGTGGAACTGTCAGAAAACGGCAGGGAACAGGCGCTTATAGCTGCAATGAATTTAAAAGATGCTCATATTTCAAATATATTCTCAAGCCCTCTTAAGAGAGCATTTGATACTGCAAAAATCATTTCAAAAGAAAACAATTTTGACATAAATAAAATTGCTGTTGAAAAAAAACTTATTGAAGTGAATTTTGGAATTTTTGAAAATATGACATGGGAAGAAATGCGGGAGAATCACCTTGAAGAAACTGAAAAATGGATCTCTTTAAGACATAAATATAAATTTCCTCAAGGGGAATCATATGAAGACATAATAAAAAGAGTATCGGGTTTTTTCGACAAGGTTCCTGACAATTCCGTTGTGGTAACTCACTTCGGAGTAATACAATCGGCTTTGCTCTACCTTAAAATTGCCGACGATAAAGATTTGTGGAAATATGAAATATCAAACTGCGACATAGTGGTATTAAACAATAACAAATTTGAAAAAATAATAAAATGCTGTCCGGAAACGGCATCAGCAAATGACAAAAGTTTTTAAAATCTTATGATTTTATATATAAATAACTCATGGAGGAATAAAATGAATGTATTAGTAATTAACTGCGGAAGTTCATCATTAAAATACCAGTTAATAAATATGAATGATGAAAGTGTATTGGCTAAGGGTCTTGTTGAAAGAATAGGTATCGAAGGCAGTGTTTTGAAACATGAAAAAACAGGAATGGATAAGGTTGTTATCCAGGAACCTATGAAAGACCACAAGGATGCAATCAATCATGTGTTGACTGCTCTTGTTGATGCTAACTACGGAGCTGTTAAGTCATTAGATGAAGTTGATGCTGTTGGACACAGAGTTGTACACGGCGGAGAAAAATTTGCTGATTCAGTACTTATTACTGATGAAGTTATAAAGGCTATGAAGGAATGCATTGAACTTGCACCTCTTCACAACCCACCAAACATAATCGGTATTGAAGCTTGCCAGGAATTGTTGCCATCAGTACCTATGGTAGGAGTATTTGACACAGCTTTCCACCAGACAATGCCTCCTGTATCTTACATATATCCGCTTCCATACGAATTATATGAAGAACTTGGAATCAGAAGATATGGATTCCACGGAACATCTCACAAATATGTTTCTGAAAGAGTTGAAGCTTTAACAGGCAAAGAACTTGAAGGAATGAAAATAATCACTTGCCATTTAGGTAACGGAGCAAGTCTTACAGCTATAAAAGATGGAAAATCATTTGACACAAGTATGGGAATGACTCCTCTTGAAGGACTCGTAATGGGAACAAGATGCGGAGACATAGACCCTGCAATAGTTACATTCCTAATGAACAAGAAAAACATTTCAGCTGAACAAGTTGATAACCTCATGAACAAAAAATCAGGAGTTCTTGGAATTTCAGGCGTAAGCAGCGACTTCAGAGACATTGAGGGTGCAGCAGATGAAGGAAATACAAGAGCACAGCTTGCTTTGGATAAATTTGCGTACACAGTTAAGAAATATATAGGTTCATATGCTGCAGCAATGGGCGGCGTTGATGTATTGGTATTCACAGCCGGTCTTGGCGAAAACTCTGCTCCTGCAAGAAAACAGGTTTGTGAAGGACTTGAATTCCTTGGAGTTGAAATTGATGATGCAAAGAACAACACAAGAGGAAAAGAAGCAGAAATTTCCAAAGATAACTCAAAAGTTAAAGTATATGTTATTCCTACAAACGAGGAATTGATGATAGCAAGAGACACAAAAGCACTTGCACACAAATAAAAGTGTAAAATAAATTGCTTGACAAAAGATTTAATTTCTCTTATAATTAACTCTGCGAATGAAAAGGGTGGTACTATGTTAATTCGAGTAAATAAGTTTTTATCATCTGATGCATTATCTTTTAATGTTAATGAAAATTTTGTCATAGATGACGAAGATTTTTTAGCAAAAACACATCTTGATAAGAACATTGAATTCAGAGGAGATATTTTCAAGGTTGAAGACAGTGTTTTGTTAACGGGCACAATCAAGTACACCTTTGCGGATGTTTGTGCAAGGTGCCTGGAAGACTTTGACAATACTGTTGTAACAAAGTTTGAAGCGGTTATTGTGTCAAAATTAAGCGAAGATGAAGAATCTGATGAAATTCAGCTAGTAATTACAGACGGATGTGTTAATTTGGACGAAATTATAAAACAGATGATTTATTTGTCCATGCCTATGAAGTCCTTGTGTAAACAAGACTGCAAAGGTATATGCCCGACTTGCGGAGTAAATTTAAATTTAGAAGAATGCAAATGCGAAAACAATTTAACAGATCCGCGATTTAATAAATTAAAAGACCTGTTGAAGGATTAAGGAGGTGTTACAATGGCAGTACCTAAGAGAAAAACTTCCAAAGCTAGAAGAGATAGAAGAAGAACTGCGAAATCTAGATTAACAGTTCCAAATACTATAGAATGCCCACAGTGTCATGAACCAAAGCTTCCTCACAGAGTATGTGGAGCTTGTGGATTTTATAACGGCAAAGAAGTTATGAGCGTTGAGTAAAAAGTAGTGCGAATGCACTATTTTTTTATTGCAAAACAAATGCGTCTACGTTATACTAGTCTATGAGAAAAATATAGGAACAAGAGGTGCTATATGAAAGTCGCAGTAGACGCCATGGGTGGCGACAATGCGCCTGAGGCTATTGTCAAGGGCAGCATACTTGCCAGAGATGAGTACAACTTAAGTGTTATACTTTCCGGAAAAGAAAAGGAAGTAAAACAATTGCTTGAAAAGTACACATCAAGCTTTAACAAAATTGAAATTATTAATGCAGAAGAAGTTATCACTAACGATGACAAGCCTGTAATGGCAATCAGGCGCAAGAAAGATTCATCATTGGTGGTAGCATGCAATGCAGTTAAAAATAAAGAAGCTGATGCTGTTGTTTCTGCCGGAAGCACAGGAGCGCTGTTAAGCGGAGGAACACTCATTGTCGGAAGAATTGAAGGTATTCAAAGACCTGCAATAGGCTCGCTCATACCAAACATGAGCGGAGGTTTTGCACTTTTAATTGATTCCGGCGCAAATGTGGATTCAAAACCCGAATTTCTATATGATTTCGCTATGATGGGAGACATATACCTCAAAAAAGTCATGAATGTTGAAAATCCCCGTATTGCACTTGCCAATATTGGAGCAGAGAAGTCAAAGGGAGACAAATTAACTGTCGAAACTTATGAACTTCTTGAAAACACAAAATTACCAATGAATTTTATCGGTAATATTGAAGCAAGAGAAATACTTCAGGGAAAAGCGGATATAATAGTTTGTGACGGTTTTGTTGGTAATATGATTTTAAAAACTTTAGAGGGAACTGTGCTGGAACTTATGAAGGGACTCAAAAATGAACTTATGTCATCAACGAGGACAAAAATAGGCGCAGCACTTATAAAGCCTGCATTGATGAATTTCAAAAACAAATTTGATTATTCAGAACATGGAGGAGCACCTTTATTGGGAGTAAAAGCTCCTGTAATAAAAGCTCATGGAAGTTCCGATGAAAAAGCAATTAAAAATGCCATTCGTCAGGCTAAAATGTGCTGCGAGAGCAATGTAAATGAATTGATTGAAGAAAGTATAACAAGGAGGTGATTGATGTGTTTGAAAGAATTAAAGAGCTTATAGCTGATAAATTAGGTGTTGATCCTGAAGATATAACACTGGAAACATCTTTTACAGATGACCTGGAAGCTGATTCTATAACATTGTTTGAATTGGTAATGGCTATCGAAGACGAATTTGATATCGAAATTGATGACGAGAGCATTGAACAAATCAATACAGTGGGAGATATTGTCAATTACTTAGAAGAAAGCATTGATATGTAATTATATTTATTTTATAATAATATATTGAGAACATAATTTAGGGACGCAGAAATGCGTCCTGTATATTAAATTAAGTTATAATTATTTATTATATTTATGAAACTTTTCGTGAGCATAATAAACAATTATAATCATTGGGAGGAACAGTGATTATAGATATTAAGGAACTAAACGAATTTGAGGAAATAATCGGTTACAGTTTTAAGAACATTGAAATATTGGAAAAATCTCTTACACACAGCTCCTATTCAAATGAAGATAAATCATACAGCAAGGTAAACAACGAAAGGCTAGAATTTTTAGGTGATGCTGTATTAAGTATTACTGTAAGCCGCTTCATTTTTGATAAATTTCCGGATTATCCGGAAGGAGACCTTACAAAACTAAGATCTCAGGTTGTGTGCGAAGACACATTAAGCCTTGTTGCGGCAAATCTTCAAATTGGAAGATTCCTTCTTCTTGGAAAGGGCGAGGAAGCATCAGGAGGAAGAGAAAGAAAATCAATACTTGCCGATGCTGTAGAAGCAATAATTGCAGCTATTTACATTGACGGAGGATATAGAAAGGCTGAGGAATTTGTACTTGACAATCTCACAAAGTATATTCAGCTGGCGGTGAAAGGAAAAATAGTCACAGATTTTAAATCATATCTTCAGGAATATTACCAGAGCAAAAGTCAGTCGTGCAAAATCAGATATGTGGTGACAAAAGAAGAAGGACCTGACCATGAAAAGATGTTCCATGTAAATGTCCTTGTTAACAAGACCGTTGTTGGTAAAGGAACAGGTAAAAGCAAGAAGCTTGCTGAACAAGATGCCGCTAAAAATGCATTGAAGTCAGAAGGTCAGTTAAATGAATAAAAAAATGAAAATAATTCCTGTGTTTGTTCCTCATATTGGATGTCCCAATGACTGTGTGTTCTGCAATCAGAAAAAAATTACAGGCATGGGCACAGTTGCCCCAAGCGGCAAATATGTCAAAGATATTGTGGAAGAATACAGAAAAACAATCAATGAAGACACCTACACAGAGCTGGCATTTTTTGGAGGATCTTTTACGGCAATTGATATAAATATGCAGGAAGAGCTTCTTGCTGCAGGCAAACATTACAAGGACATGGGAGTTGTTGATTCTATAAGGTGTTCCACAAGACCTGATGCCATTACGGACGATATTTTAATATTGCAAAAAAAATACGGCATGGACATCATAGAACTTGGAATTCAAAGTCTTGATGATGAGGTTCTTAAGAAATCAAACCGTGGTCACAGCAGAAATGATTCCATAAATGCCAGCATGCTCATAAAAAAACACGGATTTGTTCTGGGTCATCAGATTATGCCTGGACTTCCGGGAAGCACAAGAAAAAAGGATATAAAGACTTGTCTTGACTCCATAGCAATGCATCCTGACATGGTTAGAATTTACCCCACCCTTACAATCAAGGACACGGAACTTTTAAACATGTATGAGGAAGGTGCTTACAAGCCCCTCTCTTTGGAAGAAGCCGTTGATATTTCAGCAGTCATTTACAGCCATTATGCTGTAAACAATATAAATGTTATAAGAATAGGCCTTCAAAACTCAGATTCCATCAATGAAGGGGAAGATGTGGCTGCAGGTCCGTTTCATCCTGCCTTCAGGCAGCTGGTTGAAGAAAAATTATATTTGTCTTCTTTAATTGCAGCTTTAAATAATGAAGAACTTAATGACAAACATATAATAATAGAGGCTGATGACAAACTCATGAGTTTTCTTGCAGGACAAAAAAAGTCAAACGTTAAGAAACTAATGGAAATTTTTCATCTAAAGCAAATTTCATTTAAAAAATTAAACAATACTGACGAAATAATAATATATGACAAAAATAAGAAAATAGGAAGTTTTGACAAAAGCCTTATTTTTCAAAACTATCTAGATCTGCAATAGGGGGAAATATGTTTTTAAAAAAGGTATATGTCAATGGATTTAAATCTTTTGCAGAAAAAACTGAAATTGTAGTTGAACATGGAATAACTGCAGTTGTAGGTCCAAACGGAAGCGGCAAAAGCAACATATCCGATGCAATCAAATGGGTTCTTGGAGAGCAAAGTGCCAAGTCTTTAAGAGGGGGCAAAATGGATGATGTTATTTTTGCTGGAACTGAAAAGAGAATGCCTCTGGGATATGCAGAAGTAAACCTGATTTTTGACAACGAATCAGGAATTATTCCTGTGGAATACAAGGAAGTAAGCATCAAAAGAAAGCTTTACAAAACAGGTGAAAGCGAATATTACATAAACAAGCAACAGTGCAGGCTTAAAGATATCAAGGAACTGTTCATGGACACGGGAATAGGAAGAGACGGCTATTCATTTATAGGACAAGGCCGCGTTGAGGACATCTTAAGCCCCAACTCTGAAACAAGAAGACAGGTTTTTGAAGAAGCCTCAGGCATTGTGAAGTACAAGTCAAGAAAGGAAGAATCTGAAAGGAAGCTTGAAAAAACAAGCGACAACCTTGACAGAATCGAAGACATAATCCATGAGCTTGAAGAGCGCATTGAGCCTCTTCACGAACAAAGCAAGCGTGCAAAGCAGTACATTGACATCAAAAACAATTTAAAGCTGTATGAGCTAAACTATCTGGCCCATGAATACGAAAAGCACAACGAGCAGCTGAGGGCCCTTGAAAATCAAAAGAACATTGCAATTGAAGAAAAGCAAAATCTCCAAAAAAGAAGGGATGCCATTGCTGAAACAATTGTATCTCAAAAGGAAAAAATAAGCGACCTTCAGTTAATAATTAAGGAGCTTGAAGCTGAAAGAGACATACGAAACAAGGAATTTGAAAGCTGTCAGAGCCTGTGCCAGGTTCATCGTGAAAAGAAAATACTTTACAAGAGCAACATTGAAAACATAGAAAAAGAAATAGAAGAGACAAACAATAGAAATGCAGCTCTAAATGAAAGTATAGAATTGTTGTGTGCAGAAAAAAAAGACCTTGAAGAAACATTGAACAAAGACACTAAAAAATTCAACTCAATGAATGAGGAAATCAAGGAATACAAAGCTAAAATTGACGATGTTGTAGCAAAAATCGAGGAACAAAAAAGCAGCCTTTTCGAGCTTCACAAGGAAATAAACAAACTGAACAGCCAGAAAAGCACTATTGATTCATTCATTTCTAACGATGAGGAAAGAATTGAACATCTTGCTAAAGAAGTGTCCACAGAAGAAGAAGACATGAAAAGTAAGCTTGACATAATCACAAAGCTTAAGGAAGAGCAGGAAAGTACAAAAGAATACATAGCTGAAAAAAGAACCGAGCTGAATAAAGAATCCGGTAATCTCAGTAAAAAGGAAAATGAAAGAGAATCTCTTAATCAAGACATCAAAAAGACTGGTGAAGACCTAAGCAGCGCCAGGTCAAAAATGAACATACTTTCAAACATGGAAGCTTACTACGACGGATACTATAAAAGTATCAAGACTGTAATGAACAACAAGGACAAGGAACCTGTTTTAAAATCCATACTTGGAACAGTGGCAGACATTATTAAGACTGAAAAGGAATATGAAACTGCAATTGAAATAGCTCTTGGTTCAGCAATTCAAAATATAATTGTAAAAACTGAGCAGGAAGCAGGTAATATAATTGATTATCTGAAAAGAAACAAGGTGGGACGAGTCACATTCCTGCCAATAAACATGCTTCAGGAAAGAGGATTGTCTGCAAAAGAGCAGGAAGTTCTCAAGGATAAAAGCGTAATCAATACTGCTGACTTGCTTGTAAACACAAATCCGGAATATGAAAGAGTAATTAAGTTTCTGCTTGGCAGAATCCTGGTTGTGGACAACCTGGACAACGGATTTAAAATTTCAAGACGTCTTGGAAACTCATTAAAAATAGTCACTCTTGCAGGAGATGTGATCAATGCAGGGGGTTCCGTAACAGGTGGACACATAAGCAGCAACCAAAACCTTTTGGGAAGAAAAAGAGAAATTGAAGAATTGAAGGAAGCTGCAGAAAAATATACCGCTCTTTTAAATGATAAGAATGATAAATTAAACAATGCTATAAAAGCAATCAAAAATATAAGCGAAGCAATCAGTGATATTAAGGCAACAATAAACGACAAAACAAATTTAATTGGAATGAACGCTTCAAAGATAAACATGCTTCAGGAACAGGCGGACAAGACTGCTTCGGCCATAAAAAAATACACTGAAGAAATGCATTATATACAGGAAGAAAGTACAAAATACAAAGAAGACCTTAAGAAAATATTTTTACAAACGGAAGAGCTTAAAAAACAAGTCGAAGAAAAAGAAAAGGCAATTGAAGCAATTTCCCTGGAAAATGAAGCAAATAAAACAAAGTATGATGAATACAACGCTGTTATTTTAGGTCAGAGAGATCATGTTGCTGAAATAATTCAGCAAATAAAACTGAAGGAAGAAAAAATCAACAACATACAATCTGAAATTGAAAGAAACAACATGCTTAAATTTTCAAAGGATGAAAATTTGAAAAGCATTTACACAGAAATCCTTACTGCTGAAAATGCAATTGCTGATTTTAGCAAAAAAGCAGAAACACTCAAGGAAGAAATAAATAAGATTAATGAAGTTTTCAAAACGAACAAGGAAAATCTTGATATAAGCCAAAATGAAATATACGAATATCAGAATAAAATAAATGAAGCAAACAAAACAATCACAGAAATTCTTGATGATGAAAACAAGATGAATGTGAAAATTGAAAGAGAAATTTCAAAGGTTGAAGAAATATCCTCGAAACTTTGGGAAGACTATGAATTAAACTACGCCATGGCTTTAAAGTATAAGGATGACTCCATAAGTCAGTCAAGACTGTACAGCGAAGTTAATGCATGCAAGAAGGCAATTAAGGACCTTGGAAACATAAACATAGACGCAATTGAAGAATATGAGGAAGTTAAAGAAAGGTACGACTTCCTTAAAAGTCAGCAAAAGGACCTTGTAGATGCCAAGGAACAGTTAAATGACGTTATAAAAGAACTTGAAGTTCAAATGCGTGATAAGTTCGTTGAGGAATTTGCCAGCATCAGAGTTAAGTTTAATGAAGTGTTCAAGAAACTTTTCAACGGAGGAAACGGAGATGTGTATCTGGAAGACGAAGACGATGCACTCAACAGCAACATTGAAATAACGGTCCAGCCTCCAGGAAAGAAACTCAGCAAAATAACTCTTTTATCAGGAGGAGAAAAGGCTCTTACGGCCATTGCACTTTTGTTTGCAATTTTAAAGACAAAACCAACACCATTCTGCATCCTTGACGAGATTGAAGCAGCACTTGATGATGTAAACATAAATCGCTTTTCTCAATACCTGAAGGAATTTTCAAGAGAAACTCAGTTTATAGTAATAACTCACAGAAAAGGAACAATGGAATGCGCAGACACTCTTTACGGTGCCACTATGGAAGAAAAGGGTGTTACAAAGCTGGTGTCACTGAAGCTGTCAGACGCCATATAACAATTAAGAGTGAAGAATTAAGAATTAGGAATTAATTGTGGAGATTTATGTGAAGCATAAATCTCTACATCAATTATTAGTATTCATTATTCATAAAAAAGGAGAACACATGGATAAGGAAAAAGAAAAAAAGGGCTTTTTTGCCAGGTTAAAAGAAGGCCTTTCAAAAACAAAAAAAAACCTAACTGAACAAATTGAAAATATTGTATTTGCACACAGAAAAATCGATGATGAATTTCTGGAGGAACTTGAAGAAATTCTTATTACTTCTGACATGGGAATGGAAACTACCATGGACATCATTGAATATATCAAGCAGGAAGTAAGAAAAAACAAGCTTGAAGACACTTCTGAAATTAAAAATGTAATAAAAAAATATCTTGTGAACATGCTTGAGGAACACGAAGACAAAGAACCATCTGAAAATCAGCAAAGAATAATTCTTATTGTGGGAGTTAACGGAGTTGGTAAAACAACTTCCATTGGGAAATTAGCATACAGGTTCAAGGAGCAGGGTGAAAAAGTAATTGTTGCAGCAGCAGACACATTCAGAGCCGCAGCAGTTGAGCAGCTGAAAGAGTGGTGTACAAGAGCTGATGTAGAAATAATTGCTTCAGAAAACGGCACTGATCCGGGAGCGGTTATATTTGATGCCATTCAGGCTGCTAAGGCCCGTAAAAGCGACATACTTATTTGCGACACAGCAGGAAGACTTCACAACAAGAAAAATCTAATGAATGAATTGAGCAAGATTTTCAAAATAGTAGACAAGGAGTTTTCGGAGGCTAAAATTGACGTATATCTTGTAATAGATGCTACAACAGGTCAAAACGGAATCATTCAAGCGAAGCTTTTCAGCGAAACTTGCAGCATAAATGGTCTGATTCTCACAAAGCTTGACGGCACAGCCAAGGGCGGAATTGCATTCCCAATAGTAAATGAACTTAAGATACCTATAAAGTATGTTGGAGTGGGAGAAAAAATCGACGACCTTCAGGACTTCAATGCAGAAGACTTTGTCAATGCAATCTTTGAATAACGGTATTCAATTAAGAACTCTTATTAATTAAGAATTAAGAATGAAGAGTGAAGAATTATTGATTGAAATCAGGCTATGCCTGATTTCTTCATTTAATTCTTAATTCTTAACTCTTAATTTTTCATTTAGAAAAATTTTAAAAAAATTTTCTAAAAACAGTTGACAAATGGTCTGAAGTAAGGTAGAATTCACTGTCAAGCAAAATACTTTACAGTAGGTGGTTATATGTCAGAGAAAAATTTTTTATATAGCATCCTGTACGATTATTATGGAGATTTGCTTAAAGACAACCAGGCAAACATAATAGACCTTTATTACAATCAGGACCTGAGCTTATCTGAAATTGCCGAAGACATGAACATCAGCAGGCAAGGTGTCCACGATGCATTGAAAAAGGCTGAAAAGAGTTTGACAGAGTATGAAGATAAAATGAAACTTCATTACAAGTATGACAGATATTATAAAGCAGCTGAAAATATTTTGAGGCTGTGCTCACTCATAAATGACGAAAAATACAAAGATACTGTTGAAAATATAGTTAACGAAGCCGGAAAAATATTAAACGAAGGGTAGAATCGAATGTTTGAGAATTTATCTGATAAACTGCAAAGCACGCTGCAAAAACTTAAAGGCAAAGGAAAGCTTTCTGAAAAAGATATAGACCTTGCAATGAAGGAAGTCAAGATGTCCTTGCTTGAAGCAGATGTAAACTATAAAGTTGTTAAAACATTTGTTAATAACGTAAAGGAAAGAGCATTAGGCTCAGAAGTAATGGAAAGCCTTACACCGGGACAACAGGTTGTGAAAATAGTTCACGAAGAACTTGTTAAGACCATGGGACAGCAGGGCGAAAGCAAACTTAAATTTAATCCTAATGACATAACATACTTTATGATGTGCGGTCTTCAAGGTGCAGGTAAGACTACTGCAACAGGAAAGCTTGCAAGAAAACTTAAAAAAGATGGGAAAAAACCTCTGTTGGTTGCCTGCGACATATACAGACCTGCTGCCATTAAGCAGCTTGAAGTTGTGGGTGAAAGCGTAGGAGTTCCTGTGTTCCAGATGGGCGATAAAACAAGCCCTGTAACAATAGCCAAAGAAGCGACGAAATATGCCATGAAGCACGGCATTGACGTTGTGATAATAGATACCGCCGGTCGTCTGCACATAGATGAAAGCCTAATGGATGAGCTTGTTCAGATAAAACAGACAGTCAAGCCGGAAGAAATATTGCTCCTTTTGGATGCAATGACAGGTCAGGATGCTGTAAAGGTTGCTGAAACATTCAACCAGTACCTTGACATAACGGGAGTAATCCTCACAAAGGTTGACGGCGACGCCAGAGGTGGAGCTGCATTGTCCATAAGAAATGTTGTGGAAAAACCTATTAAGTTCCTGTCAGTGGGCGAGAAAATGGATCAGCTTGAAATTTTCTATCCTGACAGAATGGCTTCAAGAATCCTTGGCATGGGAGATGTTCTTTCAATAATTGAAAAGGCACAGGATGCTTTTGATGAAAAACAAGCCATAGAAATGCAGAAGAAGCTAAAGAAACAAGACTTCAATCTTGATGACTTCTTGCAGCAGCTTCAGCAGATGAAAAACATGGGACCTCTTGAAGATTTGCTTGGAATGATACCGGGCATAGGACAGAACAAAAAGCTTAAGGATTTGAAAATCAATGAAAAAGAACTGGTTTTCACTGAAGCCATAATACAGTCCATGACAAAGAAAGAAAGAGCAAACCCAAATATCATAAATGGAAGCAGAAGAAAAAGAATTGCAGCTGGAAGCGGCACATCAGTTCAAAGAGTAAATCAGCTCTTGAAACAATACGATGATATGAAGAAAATGATGAAAAAATTCTCCGCCATGGAGAAGACAATGGGCAAGAAAAAAGGTTTAGGCGGTATGGGCAGATTTAAAATGCCGTTCTAAGATGCCCTAACCCTGCGGGATGTATTACAGTTGTTAGAATTAGGATTTTCCTTTTTCATATATAAAAAGATTATAAGGAGGTGACAATATGTCAGTTAAAATTAGATTAAAAAGAATGGGTTCCAAAAAGAAACCTTTTTACAGAATAGTAGTTGCTGATTCTCGTTCTCCAAGAGATGGACGTTTCATTGAAGAAATAGGATTCTACAATCCAGTTTCTGAACCAAAAGAAATAAAAATCAACGATGAAAGCGCAATAAAATGGTTGAACAACGGAGCAAAACCTACAGATACAGTTAGCATGTTATTCAAGACTAACGGTATTTATGAAAAAAGAGATGAAAATAAATAAGAGGTGATATAATGGGTGAATTAGTAGAATATATAGCAAAATCACTAGTTGATAATCCCGATCTTGTAACGGTCAATGAAGTTGAAGGCAGTCAATCACTGATAATAGAATTAAAAGTTGCTCCTGATGACATGGGTAAGGTAATCGGAAAACAAGGCAGAATCGCAAAGGCTATAAGAACTGTAGTCAAAGCTGCTGCCACAAAAGAAAACAAAAGAGTTATAGTTGAGATTATTCAGTAGTTCCATGTAATGGACAGAGGTAAAGATGAAAGAATATATAAAAGTTGGAAAAATAGTAAACACTCATGGAGTCAAGGGATGTTTGAAATGCATACCGTTGACCGATGATATGGAAAGATTTGATGAACTTCTGTATGTCTATACTGAAAAAGACAACAAAAAGCGAAAAATCAAAAATGTGTGGTACCGCAAAGGATTGGTTTATCTGGAGCTTGAAGATATTAATGATATGGATGCTGCAGAATCTCTAAGAAACACATTTATTTCCATATATGATGACCAGCTTAGAGAATTGCCTGAAGGTTCTTATTATTTGTTTGATCTTGAAGGAATGGAAGTATATTCTGATTTAGGAGAATATATCGGAAAGATAAGTGAAATTTATCAGACCGGAGCTAATGATGTCTACGAAGTTAAGGACAAAAATAAATCATATTTAATACCTGCTGTCAAGGAAGTTATCAAGGAAGTCAGCGTTAAAGAAAAGAAAATGGTTATACATGTCATTGAGGGGTTGCTGGAATGAAATTTGACATAGTTACATTATTTCCAGAGCTTATTGATATTTATACAAAAAACGGAATCATCGGCAGAGCTGTTGAAAACAGCCTGTTTAACATTGGATATGCCAATCTTCGGGATTATTCTGAAGACAAGCATAAAAAGGTAGATGATTATCCCTATGGCGGTGGACCCGGCATGCTTATAAAGCCTGAGCCCATGTTTAACGCCCTAGATGCTATAAAAAAAGATAATTCATATATTATTTATTTATCACCAAAAGGCAGTTTGTTTAATCAAAATAAAGCAAAAGAACTATCCAAAAAAGAGCATATTGTGCTCATTGCAGGGCATTATGAAGGCATAGATCAAAGAATCATAGACAGATATGTGGATGAGGAAATATCTATGGGAGATTATGTCCTCACAAGCGGCGAGCTTCCTGCACTCATGCTTATTGATGCAGTCGGAAGATTGTTGCCTGGAGTCTTGGGATGTGATGAATCTTCTGTAGAGGAATCTCACAGCGGAAGTTTACTGGAATATCCGCAATACACCAGACCGGAAAAATATAAAGACATGGAAGTTCCGGAAATTTTATTGTCCGGGCATCATAAAAACATAGAAGAATGGCGTTTATATAAGGCAATTGAAATTACCTTAAAAAGACGTCCTGATATGATAAAGGACAGCAGCATAATTGAAAAATACAACAAATTATCTGTGAAATACAAATAAAGGTTGTATGTGTTCAAGCTCTGTGATATAATGCACTAGAGTATACGGCGGTCCTCTGTACAAAGAGTAACAAGAACGCTTAGGCGAAGGGAGGTATACAAATGGACTTAATTAAATCTATAGAAAACGAACAGCTTAAAGGTGATGTTACACCTTTCAATGTTGGAGATACAATAAAAGTACACGTTAAAATAAAAGAAGGTAACAGAGAAAGAATCCAGGTTTTCGAAGGCGTTGTTATTAGAAGACAACACGGAAGCAACAGAGAAACTTTCACAGTAAGAAAAATTTCTTACGGAATTGGAGTTGAAAGAACATTCCCTGTACATTCACCAAAGATTGAAAAAATCGAAGTAACTAGACGTGGTCAAGTTAGACGTGCTAAATTGTTCTACCTGAGAGAAAGAACTGGTAAGGCAACTAAAGTTAAAGAGTTGAAGAATTATTAATTGAGGGCGGATGTCCTCAATTTTTTTTGAAAGAAGAGGTATATATGAATATAAATTGGTATCCGGGTCACATGAAAAAAACAAAAGATCTGCTTCAGGAAAATATAAAGCTGGTCAATATTGTAATTGAAGTAATAGATGCGAGGATTCCTGCAAGCAGCAAGAATCCGGACTTTGACAGTTTGTTCAAAGACAAGAAAAGGCTCATAGTTTTAAACAAATACGACCTTTCAGATCCAAACTTAAACAAACAGTGGGAAGAGTATTACAGAAGCAAGGGTTGGAGCGTTGTTCTTTACAACTCAACAAACAACAAGGAATTAAAGAAACTGGAAGCAGCAATTGCTGAAGCTTCAAAGGAAATTGTAGAAAGATATAAAAATAAAGGAATTCTTAACAGGACCATAAAAGCAATGATAGTTGGAATCCCAAATGTGGGCAAATCAACTCTCATAAATTCCCTGTGCAAAAGAAAAAGTGCCAAGACAGGAAATATGCCGGGCATCACAAAGGGCAAGCAGTGGATGCATCTTGCCGGCAACATTGATCTTTTAGATACGCCCGGAATACTGTGGCCGAAATTTGAAGATAAAATTGGTGCTTTGAACCTTACATTTACGGGAGCCATAAAGGATGAAGTGCTTGAGCTTGAAGAAATTTCATTGAAGTTTGTTGAAAAAATGGCTGAAATGGGTAAAGTCGATGCAATACTGGAAAAGTATGATATTGAAGCAGGACAAAAACCCCTTGATATTTTAGACAACATTGCATTTAAAAAAGGATACATTCTACCCAACAAGGATATTGATTATTTAAGGGTTGCAAATTTGTTGTTGAATGACTTCAGAGCAGGAAAATTAGGAAAAATTACTTTAGAAACACCAGAAAGTGCAATTAAGAATTAAGAGTTAAGAGTTAATAATTAAAAGAAAAAATCAGGCAGAGCCTGATTTTAACCACAATTCTTCATTCTTAATTCTTCACTCTTAATTTTATATGGGAGGGAAATATGCTTACAATTGAAAAAGAAATTTGGGACAAGGGTTACAATTATATTGCTTGCATTGATGAAGTAGGCAGAGGCTGCCTGGCAGGTAGCGTTGTTGCATGTGCTGTTATAATGCCTAAGGGCTTATTGATAGAAGGTGTGAATGATTCTAAAAAACTCACTGCCAAAAAAAGAGACAAGATGTACGACCTCATCATGGATTCTGCTGTTGCTGTAGGAATAGGCGAAATGGACTGCACAACAGTTGATGAGATAAATATTAAAAATGCCACTAAGCTTGCCATGATACAGGCAATAGCAAATTTGAGAGATAACGAAGGAAATGCTGTAATTCCTGACTACCTTCTCATTGATGCTGAAAAACTTGATCTTTCCATACCTCAGTCAAACATAATACATGGAGATGCAAGATGCCACGGAATTGCTGCAGCATCTATTATCGCAAAGGTGACCCGCGACAGGCAAATGGAAGAACTGGACAAAGAGTTTCCTCTTTACAGTTTTTCTAAAAACAAGGGCTACGGCACAAAGGATCATGTAAAGGCACTTCTTAAGTTTGGACCCATTAAAATTCATCGAAAAACATTTTTGAAAAAAATTCTGAACACAGACGAGCAGATGAATTTCTTGTAAAGGAGTATTTATGGACATTAAAAAATACATACACAAAGTACAGTATTATGAAACAGATCAGATGGGAATTGTTCATCACTCCAATTACATAAGATGGTTTGAAGAAGCAAGAATTTATTATTTGGAACAGTCAAATCTTAATTATGAAAATCTTGAAGCCGAAGGAATAATTAGCCCTGTAACAGCAGTTGAATGCAAGTACAAGTCACCTGCCAGGTTCGGTCAGTCGGTAAATATTAGCGTAAAACTCCAAAGCTTCAATGGAATTACATTTTCTATCACTTACGAAGTAACGGACCTTGTCACTGGCGAAATAAGGGCTGAGGGAAGTAGCAGCCACTGTTTTCTTGGAAAAAACGGAAGACTCATGTCACTAAAAAAAGAAAACAAAAAATATTATGACATGTTTTCACTTCTGGTAAATAAACATGAATAATCATAGAAGATTATTAGTCAGTGACTTTAAATTGACTAATTAACTTTTTTATGCTAGACTGTAATGGTAAAAAGATAATAAGGAGTCAACAAATGGAACAGTTTGAATTGATGAAACATATTGATCACACACTTTTGAAATCGTTTGCAACATGGGAAGACATACAAATTCTTTGTGAAGAAGCAATAGAATACAAGACAGCAACTGTATGCATACCTCCCACTTATATAAAACGAATTCGCGAGAAATACCATGACAAAATCAGTATTTGCACCGTAATAGGTTTCCCTTTGGGATATTCCTGCCTTGAATCAAAAATAACAGAATGTGAACAGGCAATTAAGGATGGAGTAGATGAAATAGACATGGTCATAAACATAAGCCATGTTAAAAACAAGGATTATGACAAGGCAAAAGAAGAAATCGAAGCAGTTAAAAAAGCAGCAGGTGAAAAAATAGTCAAGGTTATAATTGAAACATGCTATCTCACAGAAGAAGAAAAAATAGCTATGTGCCATGCTGTTACACAAGCTGCTGCAGATTATATTAAGACATCCACAGGTTTTGGCACAGGAGGTGCAACCATGGAGGATATAAGGTTATTTAAAAAACACATAGGTAAAAATGTGAAAATAAAGGCTGCAGGGGGAATTAAAACACTTGATGATTTAGAAGCATTTATCAATGAAGGGTGTTCCAGAATCGGAACCAGCTCAGCGATTAAATTGATAAAAGGCGGTAATGTTAAAGAATATTAACAGGGGGGAGGATATTGTTCGTTGTAAATTTTTATTGATTTATTAAATTTATTTAAATTAAAAAACAATAAAATAAGGAGATTATTATGAAAACTTGGAGAAAGATAGCCTCATTAATATTGGCTACAGCAATGGTATTTGCAATGACAGCATGTACAAAGGACCAAGGAAATCAAGCCAGCAGCGACAGTGCATCGGGAAAATATGAAATAGCACTTATTACAGACGTAGGAACAATTGACGACAAATCATTCAATCAGGGAGCTTGGGAAGGCGTAGTTGCTTACGCAGAAGAGAATAAGCTTACATACAAGTATTACAAGCCTTCTGAAAAATCAGACGACGCTTATCTTACTTCAATTGATCTTGCAGTGAAAGCAGGAGCAAAAATAATTGTGTGCCCTGGATATTTGTTTGAAAAGCCTGTATACAATGCACAGGATAAATATCCTGACATAAAATTCATAATTCTTGACGGATATCCTCATACAGGAGACTACACCCCGGTAGTAAAAGAAAACACATTATCTATATTCTACACAGAACAGGAAGCAGGATTTTTGGCAGGCTACGCAGCAGTTAAAGACGGTTATACAAAAATGGGCTTCATGGGCGGAATTGCAGTTCCTGCTGTTATACGTTTCGGATTCGGATATGTGCAGGGAGCAGATTATGCAGCTAAGGAACTGGGACTTGCTGATGGTTCAGTTAAAATCAAGTACACATATGTAGGAAACTTTGATGCAACACCGGAAAACATGGCTAAAGCAGCATCATGGTACAACGAAGGAACAGAAGTTATATTTGCATGCGGCGGAGCCGTAGGAAATTCAGTAATGAAAGCAGCAGAAACAGCAAAAACAAAAGTTATAGGCGTTGACGTTGATCAGTCTTCAGAGTCAGAAACAGTAATAACTTCATCAATGAAAAATCTGACAAAATCAGTTTATGATGCATTGACTGAATATTACGGCGGAAAATTCAGAGGCGGAGAAATTTTATATCTTGATGCAGGTGTAGGAGGAGTTCAGCTTCCTATGGAGTCTTCAAAATTTGAAAAATTCACTCAAAAAGACTACGATACTATTTACAACAAAATCATAAACAAAGAAATAAAAATACTTGGAGATCAGGATGCTGCGGATGCATCTAAACTTGAAACAACAAAAGTAGTGGTAGATTTAATAGATTAATTTGCATATTCAATTGTAAAAAGTGTCTTCAAAAAATTTAATAATGAAGACACTTTTTTGATATTGAAGAAGGAGAAATTATGGATTATGTGATTGAGATGAACAATATCACTAAAAGATTTGGAGACTTCAAAGCTGTGGATGATGTTACTCTCAAGGTTGAACGCGGAGAAATACATGCCCTTTTGGGAGAAAACGGAGCAGGCAAATCTACATTGATGAGCGTGCTGTTTGGTTTGTACACTCCTGAAGCCGGAGAAATAATCATTGATAAGAAAAAAGTAAAAATAAACAACCCCAATGATGCCAATGATTTAGGAATAGGCATGGTGCACCAGCATTTCAAGCTTGTTCACAACTTTACCGTCCTTGAAAGCATAGTCTTGGGCAAGGAAGACACAATAAACGGTTTTTTAAAAATGGATGAAGCAAGAAAAAAAGTCGAGAAATTAAGCGACCGATACAAGCTGAAAATTGATTCCGATGCATATATTTCAGATATTACAGTTGGAATGCAGCAAAGAGTTGAAATACTTAAAATGCTTTACAGGGACAACGACATATTGATTTTTGATGAGCCTACGGCAGTACTTACCCAGCAGGAAATTGAAGAGCTCATGAAAATTATGAGAGAATTGACGGAAGAAGGAAAATCCATAATATTCATTACACACAAGCTGAATGAAATCAAGGAAGCAGCAGATAGGTGCACAGTGCTTAGAAAGGGTAAGTACATTGGAACTGTGGATGTAAAAACAACCTCGAAAGAACAGATGTCTGAAATGATGGTTGGAAGAAAAGTAAGTTTCATAATAGAAAAATCAGATGTAAAAAATCTAAGTCCTGTTCTTGAAGTGAAAAACATGACAATCACAAACAAGTTTACAAAGAAAAGCGTTGTAAAAAATGTTTCCTTTGATGTTAAAAAGGGTGAGATACTTTGTATAGCCGGAATCGACGGTAACGGACAGTCTGAACTTGTGCAGGGAATAACAGGCCTAATGGCAATAAACTCAGGGCACATATTTTTAAACGGCAAAGATATTACAAAAAAATCAATACGTCACAAATGCATTGAAGGAATTGCTCACATACCTGAAGACAGACAAAGATATGGACTTGTGCTTGACTACAGCTTAAAGGAAAACGCTGTTTTACAAACATATTACCAGCAGCGTTTTCAGAAAAATGGAATCATAAAGTTTGATGCTGTTAGGGATTATGCAAAAAAACTTATCAGCCAGTATGACATAAGAAGCAGTCAGGGCGAAGATTCAATTGTAAGAGGAATGTCTGGCGGAAATCAGCAAAAGCTTATTGTTGCAAGAGAAATAGACAGGAATCCTGAAATAGTCATAGCTGTGCAACCGACAAGGGGACTGGACGTTGGTGCAATTGAATATATCCACCATCAGCTCTTGTCTCAAAGAGAAGATGGAAAGGCTGTACTACTTGTATCATTTGATCTGGATGAAGTTATGAATGTAAGTGATAGAATCCTTGTAATGTTTGAAGGAGAAATCGTTGGAGATTTAAATCCTAAAAGTACAACTGTGCAGGAGCTTGGTCTTTACATGTCAGGTTCAAAAAGGAGTGATAGCTATGAAAGCAAAAGCAAAGCTTAATTTAATAAACTCAGCTTGGGGTGTAAGCTTCTTGTCGGCTGTTATGGCCATTGCCATAGGTCTTCTTTTTGGCCTTGTGATACTTCTTGTAAGTAATGCCTCTGAAGCGTTGTCAGGATTTGCAGCAATAATTCAGGGAGGTTTTGCTGACGGTGCTAAGGGAATAGGAGATGTGCTGTACAATGCAACACCCATAATAATGACAGGCCTTTCCGTGGGCTTTGCTTTTAAAACAGGACTGTTCAACATAGGTTCGTCGGGACAGTTTACCATGGGAGCTTTTGCTGCTGTGTATGTTGGAATAAAGTGGACATTTCTATCAGGAAGCAGCCACTGGATTGTTGCCCTACTGGCAGCATGTATTGCAGGAGCTCTGTGGGGACTCTTGCCTGGAATACTTAAAGCAGTTGCTAACGTCCATGAAGTAATTTCTTCCATAATGATGAACTACATAGGAATGTACTTTGTGAACATGCTCATAGTTTCAAACATACATGACAAAATCAAAAATCAAAGCCTTCCTGTTTTAAAATCTGCAATAATTCCAAAAGCAGGCCTTGACAAGATTTTTGGAAGCCAGAATATAAACATAGGAATTTTAATAGCTGTCTTAATGGTTGTAATCATATATTTTCTTATAAATAAAACAACTTTCGGCTATGAGCTCAAGGCATGCGGCTACAGCAAGGATGCAAGCAAGTATGCAGGAATAAATGCAAGAAGAAACATAATTCTTTCAATGGTTATTGCTGGAGCTCTCTCAGGATTAGGAGGAGGTCTTTTGTATCTGGCAGGTTCAGGAAAATATCTGCAGGTTGTTGACATCCTTGCTCCTCAGGGTTTCAACGGGATTTCAGTTGCACTTCTTGGAATGTCAAATCCAATTGGAATTTTATTTGCTGGTCTTTTCATTGCCCACATAACAGTAGGCGGAGTGAATCTTCAGCTTTATTCATTTGCCCCTGAAGTAATAGACATAATCATTGCTGCGATTATTTACTGCGGAGCATTTGCTCTTCTTTTTAAAAACATAATTTTCAAGTTCAGCAAGAAAAAAGTAAAGGAGGATGAAAGCATATGAACACCATATATTTCATTTCCCAGCAGACCATGTTTTTTGCCATACCTCTTCTCATTGTTGCCCTGGGAGGAATGTTTTCCGAAAGAAGCGGTATTGTAAACATTGCCCTTGAAGGAATAATGGTTATGGGAGCTTTCATAAGCATTTCTTTCATAAGCATTTTTCAGGATAGATTAAGCGGACAGCTTCTTCTGATACTTGCAATTTTAGTTGCAGGACTTTCAGGTGCAATATTTTCGCTGCTTCATGCCTTTGCATCTATAAATATGAAGGCTGACCAAACAATAAGCGGGACGGCGCTGAACATGTTTGCTCCTGCATTTGCAATATTTGTTGCCAGAATGGTGCAGGGTGTCCAGCAAATTCAGTTTTCGGATACATTCCATATTGCAAAAGTACCTATTTTAGGAGACATTCCGTTAATAGGACCAATTTTATTTCAAAACTGTTACATAACAACTTTTATAGGAATTACCATAGCAATAATTTCTGAAGTAGTAATAAACCACACAAAATTTGGCTTGAGGCTTCGGGCATGCGGAGAATATCCACAAGCTGCAGATTCAGTTGGAATAAATGTATATAAAATCCGATACGCAGGTGTTATTATTTCCGGCACGCTTGCAGGCATAGGAGGGCTTGTTTTTGTAGTACCAACATCAACAAACTTCAATGCAACGGTAGCAGGCTATGGATTCTTGGCATTAGCCGTGCTTATATTCGGACAATGGAGAACAAAAAAAATATTTGTTGCAGCATTTTTCTTTGGCATTATGAAGACATTTGCATCAGCATATTCAGGAATTCCTTTTTTAAAAGGTCTTCCCATTTCCAACGAGGTTTACAAAATGATTCCTTACATTGCAACTCTTATTGTGCTTGCATTTTTCTCCAAGAGTTCACAGGCACCCAGGGCTGAAGGTATTCCATACGACAAGGGAATCAGATAAAATCGCTACGGCGATTTTTTTATGTTGTAAAATAGTATGCATATTGGTAAAATAATATAAATAAACGATGAAGATGAAAGGAGAAATTATGTTTTCTGATAATAAAGTATGGATAGGGGAGATAATGCAAAGGAATATACCCTTGACTACGGCAACATATCTTCTCAAAGCATTGGAGCCATTTTAAGAAACATGATTGCCCTTGAAGACCAGGGAGGAGAATATTTCTTTGGTGAACCTGAGCTTGATTTCAATGACTGGATGAAAGTTGACTCAGATAATAAAGGCTACATAAATATCTTACACAGTCCTAGACTATTTTTAAATCCTTCTTTGTATTCAACATTTTTATTGTGGATGCTGTCAGAGCTTTTTGAAAATCTTCCTGAGGAAGGAGACTTGGAAAAGCCGAAAATGGTATTTTTCTTTGATGAAGCACATTTGTTGTTTGAGGATGCTCCAAAGATATTGCTTGATAAAATTGAACAGGTGGTACGACTCATACGCTCCAAAGGAGTCGGAGTATATTTTATAACTCAAAGCCCTACGGACTTGCCTGATGATGTTCTATCTCAGCTTGGAAACAGAATTCAGCACGCCTTAAGAGCGTATACTCCCGCTGAAAGAAAAAAAGTTATTGCAGCTGCTGAAACTTTCCGCCAGAACCAGAAATTCAGCACAGTTGAAGCAATAACAGAACTTGCCACAGGAGAAGCTTTAATTTCCATGCTTGATGAAAAAGGAAGACCTTCTGTTGTAGAAAGAGCTTTTGTACTGCCTCCTCAAAGTAAGTTCGGAACAATTGATGATCTATTAAGAAATCAAATTATTGCAGGCTCAAAATTATACAGCAAATATTCAGAGGAAGTGGACAGAAAATCAGCATTTGAAGTTATTAGGGAAGAAAAAAGAATACAACAGGAATACATTGACAGTCAAAAAGAAAGAATAGAAAAACAAAAAATAAGAGAACAAAAAGAAAAAGAAGCAAAAAAGTATAAAAAAAACAGTAAAAAATCCAACAGGATGACACCTACCGAAAAGGCTGCAAATTCAGCTATGAGTGCCATCGGAAGAGAAATAGGAAAGTCGCTCATAAGAGGAATTCTTGGTTCCTTGAAAAGATAGCGGCAGGGTGAAAATATGAAAATATCAACAAAAGGCAGATATGGTCTGCGTGCAGTAATGGATCTGTGTATCAATTCAAACGGTGATTATGTTTCATTGATTAGCATTGCAGAAAGGCAGAATATTTCAAAAAATTATCTGGAGCAGGTTTTTTCCGCTCTGAGAAAAACAGGAATAGTAAAAAGTGTAAAAGGTTCACAGGGAGGTTATCTTCTTAACGGCAAGACATCAGAAGTGACCATAGGAAACATATTAAGAGCACTTGAAGGCGATTTGTCAGTTGTCAAGGAAGAACAAAGCAACAGTAAAATCGAACATTGCATTAAAATGAATTTATGGGACAAAATAGACCAGAAACTGTACCAGATAATTGACAACATGACTCTGGAAGATTTAATCAACGAATACAACAAGGGTACGGATTCCATGATGTACTACATTTAAGGCATATTGTGAGGTTCCTATGTACGATAAGAACAAGGGATTTGAATATGAGAAAATTGCTGAAAAATACTTGCTGGAAAATAATTTTAACATCAAAAATAGAAATTTCTTCTGCCGCCTTGGGGAAATAGATATAATCGCAGAAAAAGACGGTGTTACCCACTTCATAGAAGTTAAAGGAAGAATAAATACAAAGCACGGCTATCCCAGAGAAGCTGTAACTCCTTACAAACAAAGAAGAATTATTTCTGCGGCAAAATATTACCTTATGCAAATAGGAAGGGATGATATTTTTTGCCAGTTTGACGTTGTGGAAATAATTCAGGAAGAAAATTCAATTAACATTGTAGAAAATGCTTTTTGGCTTTCATCTTGAAAGTTTTGACCAAGTATGTTATTATCTAAAAGTTCCTTAATCAAATGAAGGACATATCATATTAGGAGAAGAAATTTGAACAACAAAGATACAAATAAAAAATATACAGTTTCATTTACTACATTAGGCTGCAAGGTAAATCAGTTTGAAACCGAAGCAATGTCAGAACTTCTTGAAAAAGAAGGCTTTGAAGTTGTTCAGGAAAGTGTCAGCGACATATATATAATAAACACATGTGCAGTTACAAATGAAAGTGAAAGAAAATCAAGACAATTTATAAACAAGGCAAAAAGAGTTAATCCAAATGCAATTGTTGTAGCTGTTGGGTGTAGCGTCCAGCTTCACGGTGAAAAAATAAGCAAGGATACAACTGCTGACATTATAATAGGAACAAAAAACAAAGGAAACATCGGAAAATTGCTTAAAGAAAAATTATCCCACATGGAACAGGATTCAGAGGTTATAATTGAAAATTTCCATGGACAGGAATGTTTTGAAGAATTAAAAATAAGCTCTGTCCATGACAAAACAAGAGCCAACATAAAAATACAGGACGGCTGCAGCCAGTTTTGCTCTTACTGCATAATTCCTTATGTGAGAGGTCCTATAAGAAGCAGAAACCACGACGACATAGTGAAGGAAGTTAAAGACATTGCAGCAAACGGCTACAAGGAAATTGTTCTAAACGGTATACACATTTCTTCATACGGCAAGGAAATAAAAGAGCAGGATGCCCTTATAAAGCTTATAGAAGACATGAATAAAGTTGAAGGAATTGAAAGGATAAGACTTGGTTCACTTGAACCAAATCTTATAACAGAAGATTTCATCAGACGATATTCATCTCTTGAAAAAACCTGTGACCACTTCCATTTGTCGCTGCAAAGCGGAAGCAATTCTGTTCTTGAAAGAATGAACAGAAAATACACAGCCGAGCAGTATAAAAATAATGTGGAGCTTATAAGAAAATATATGCCTCATGCCGGAATTACAACTGACATAATTGTGGGCTTCCCCGGAGAAACTGAAGAGGAATTTAATGAAACAATGGAATTTGTAAAAGCAATACGTTTTTCCAGAATCCATGTGTTCAAATATTCCATAAGGGAAGGAACAAAAGCTGCAGAAATGACTAATCAGGTTGACGACATGGTTAAATCTGAAAGAAGCAAGGTTTTAATTGAGCTCGGCGAAGAAGTATCCAACGAGTTCATGAAAAAATATGTGGGAAAAGATGTGTCTGTGCTCGTCGAAACTGAAAAAACAGAAAATTTATTTGAAGGATACTCAACAAACTACTTGAAAGTTTTGTTAAAAAGTGATATTAATATTAGAAACACAATAGTTGATGTTCATGTGAATAATGTTGAAAATGATTATTTAACGGGTGAATATACGGCTATTTGATTATAATATATGAGAGGTGAAAAAATGGATTGCATATTTTGCGCAATTGCAAACAAAGAAATACCATCACAATTAGTATTTGAAAATGATAATTTAGTAGCCTTCAAAGATTTAAATCCTCAGGCGCCTGTACATATACTTGTAGTACCCAAAATGCATATTTCTTCAATGAACGAAATTACAAGTGAAAACAGTCATATAGTAGCAGAAATATTCGAAGTTATTAATAAAATTGCTGAAAAGGAAAATATTAAAGATTCTGGATACAGAGTTATCAGCAATTGCGGCGAAGACGGATGCCAGTCTGTAAAGCATCTGCATTTCCACTTAGTTGGTGGAAAAAAATTGTCAGAAACTTTATCATAAATTTCTTGCATTTACTTATTCTATGTTATATAATAAATGAGTGCTATTTCAAACTCGCTGGTGTCTTGGACATACAGTAGTAGAAGACGAGGGGAGGGTAGCAAAATGACAGAGGTAAAGGTTAGAGAAAACGAGTCTATCGATAATGCTCTTAGAAGATTTAAAAGACAATGTGCACTTACAGGTGTTATGTCTGAAGTAAGAAAAAGAGAGCACTATGAAAAGCCAAGCGTTAAGCGTAAAAAGAAGGCTGAAGCAGCTCGTAGAAAGAAAAACAAAAAAGCAAGATAAAGAGGTGAAAGTATGCCTTTAAAAGAGAAACTCATGGATGACCTTAAAGAAGCCATGAAATCTAAAGAAAAAGTCAGAAAAAATGTTGTTACAATGGTAAGAGCAGCTGTTAAACAAAAAGAAGTTGACAACCGAGTAGAATTAAGCGATGACGATGTTCTGGATATAATAGCTAAACAAATCAAACAAAAAAAAGATTCAATTACTGACTTTGAAAAAGGCAACAGACAAGATCTTATTGATCTTACCAATGAAGAAATCAAAATACTATTAGAATATTTACCGCCTCAACTGTCAGATGAAGAGCTTGAATCGATTGTTAAAGAAGCAATCGAAACAACCGGCGCTCAGACCAAAAAAGATCTGGGTAAGGTAATGGCTCTCATAATGCCTAAAACAAAAGGCAAAGCTGACGGCAAACACATAAATGAAATCGTGGCTAAATATATAAAGTAGGTAAAGACCCCGAAAATAACGGGGTTTTTTTATTTGTACCAAAACGCGTATCATAGTATTCCATAAACAAGCATAATTTATTGTAAGGATATATGGAGGGAGGACAGTATGAGCAAATTTAACAATTTTAGAAGCTATCTGGCAGACAATCTGGAAATTCCAAATGATGCGTTTTCGGACAATTTTGATCTTCGAATGCACGGCAACAAAAAAGTAATAATTGAAAACCACACAGGAATTATAGTATACGAAGACAATGAAGTTGGAATAAAAACCAATGAGCAGAACATTTTGATAAAGGGTTCAAAATTTAAAATAGAAGAAATTAACAGCTTTAAAGTTATAGTAAAAGGAGAAATAAAAGAAATTATATTTAGCAAGGAGTAAATATGCTGATATTTAAGTTGATGTATTTAATAAGGGGCTATGTACTGGTTCGCCTAAAAGATGCAAACTTCGAAAAAATCATGAATTTACTCAGAAAAAAAGGAATTGTTATGTGGGATATTGAAAAGAAAAATGACGAAATCAAGTTTAAAATATCCTACGATGATTACCGAAAATACCAGGACATTATAAAAGAAACTAAGATGGAAACAATAAAAAAGAAGGGATTTGCACTTAATTTAAGAAAAATTAAGGTGCGCAAGGGATTTGTTGCAGGCATTTTCATACTTTCCATATGCCTTTATCTTTTGTCTTCTCTTGTATGGAATGTTGAAGTAATAGGAACAAACAATTTAACTGCAAAAAAAATTAAATTGGTTCTAGAAGAAAATGAAATAAAGGTTCCTGTATCTCAGGGAAGTCTTGAGACAAAATCTATTGAAACAATGCTTTATAAAAATTTTGACAACTTTAAGTTTGTTGAAGTCTATGTGGAAGGTTCAAACCTGATCATATTTGTAAAGGAAAAAAATATAGAACCTGCAGAATTCAAGAACAATGAGCCCTCAAGCATCGTATCAAAGAAAAATGCAATCATTAGCAAGGTCATAGCTAAAAGCGGTCAGCCTGTAGTAAAAGAAGGAGACGTTGTTTATGAAGGTCAGACGTTGATTATGGGCATTATAAAAAATAAAAATTCCGAAGAATTTGTAATGGTTCCATCGGACGGAATTATTTATGCAAAGACATATTATAATTTTGAAATGAAAGAAGAAAAAATACGGGATGTGAATATATCAACAGATAGCAGCAAAGTTCGTTTCTTCTTGAAAATTAATGGTAAAAATGTTAAAATAATAGGTGACAAAGCACCATATGAAAATTATACTTATAAAGAGAGAACAATTGCTGTTCCCATACTGTCAAGTTTAACTAATATAAAGATTGTAAAAAGTGTATACTATGAAGAGACTGTAAAAAAAATCGAAATAGATGAAAATACGGCTCAGAATAAAATGAAGGTTGCCATGTACGACGACCTTATAAAAAAATGCAATAATGACTCAAAAATATTGAAATCATCCATAAACTTCACAGAGGATGACCAGTTTTATTATTTAAGAGCACAGATAGAAGTTATGGAAGACATTGGCGAATCGGTAAAAATTTATCCCATGACTGATGCACAAGACGAAATAAATGAAGAAAACCAAGGAGGATAAATGGAGTTATTTGAAGAAAGCATAATACTGTCGGGTGAAGATGATTTAATCAGACTTTTGGGAATACACGACAAAAACATTAAAATAATAAAAAGTTATTTTGCTGTTAACATTCTGGTGAGAAACGAAGAGATTAAAGTAACCGGCGAAAAGTCTAAAGTTGAATCCGTGAGCAAAATATTGAAAGATATGATAAACGTAATAGATACTGAAGGAGAAATAAGCGACCAGAAAGTAGTCTATCTCATTGAAGCAAATAAAACAAATTACAACATAGATTATAATGAAATTTTAAAGGATGTCATTGTAACATCAGCATCAGGAAGAGTCATAAAAGCAAAAACCGTGGGACAAAAAAGATATATCGACATGATAAACAATAAGGACATAACATTCGGCATTGGCCCTGCAGGTACAGGAAAGACATATCTTGCAGTTGCTGCCGCTGTCAATGCGTTCAGGAAGAAAGAAGTCGAAAGAATAATTCTTACAAGGCCTGCTGTTGAAGCAGGAGAAAAGCTCGGGTTCCTGCCTGGAGATTTGCAGGATAAAGTTGACCCGTATTTAAGACCTCTTTATGATGCTCTTTTTGACATAATGGGAATTGAAAACTTCATGAAAAATGTTGAAAAACAGCTGATTGAGGTTGCTCCTCTGGCATACATGAGGGGAAGAACATTAGATTCATCATTTATAATTCTTGATGAAGCTCAAAACACAACAAATGAGCAGATGAAAATGTTCCTGACACGTCTTGGATACGGCTCAAAAGCTGTTATAACTGGAGATATAACTCAGATAGACCTTCCGGGAGACAAGAAATCAGGACTTAAATCCGTCATCAATATTTTAAAGGATGTGGAAGATATAGGATTCATGTTTTTCCACACATCAGATGTTGTAAGACACAAGCTTGTGCAGGATATTATAAAAGCATATGAAAGATTTGAGGCCAAATAATGATAAGTGTTTTATTTGATAACAGACAAGACATAATGGAAATTACAGAGGCTAATGAAAAGGCAATAGAAACTGCTGTCGAAACAGTCCTAAAGGCAGAAAATCAGTCAGGGAACTATGAAGTCAGCGTTTCTTTTGTCTCAAATGAAGAAATAAGAAGTCTTAACAAAGACTTCAGAAATGTTGACAGCGAAACAGATGTATTGTCATTTCCTATGGATGACGATGATGAATTTGACGGCGTTATAATCCTGGGTGATATTGTCCTTTCAACTCAAAGAATAATTGAACAAGCCAATGAGTTCGGACATAGCCTTGAAAGAGAAATGATTTATCTTACGGTCCACAGTATGCTGCACCTCCTTGGATATGACCACATGACAACTTCTGAAAAGGAAGAAATGAGACAAAGAGAAAAAGAAATCATGAAAGAACTTCAGTTGTTTAAATAAATTGCAAAGGATGATCCATGATAAAAAAGACTTTTATTGTTTTAATTATTGCAATGCTTTTATTTGCAGCAGCATGTTCAAAGAAAACTTCTGTTTCTGAAAACCCGGCGGAAGAAGCAGTTCCTTCCGAAGAAAATACATCGGGTGAAATGGAAATAATAGATTCTGAAGAAAATGCTGAAGACAAAACAGATGAAGATAAAGGCAAGGTTGTTTCTCCTCTTGACGGGCTTAAATATTTTCCCGAACAACTTAAAAATCGTCCTGTGGCTGTTTCAATTGACAACCATCCGGATGCCAGATGGCAAGCAGGACTTTCTCAGGCTGAAATAATATATGAGTTTGAAGTTGAGTATCCATACACGAGGTATCTGTGTATTTTTCATGCTCAAGAGCCTGAAATGATAGGTCCCGTGAGGAGCGCAAGGCCTTATATAATTTATTATGCAATGGAAAATGACGGAATTTTTGTCCATGTAGGCGGAAGTGAAGACGCTTTTTCAGAAATTGACCGCCTTGATTGCCCGGATGTTGACGGGCTTTATTCAGGAGCCATGTGGAGATATTACGACACTGGAAAGAAGGCGCCTCACAACATGTACACAACTGTTAAATCTATACGTGATGAGGCAGCTTCATACGGTTACAGAAAAGAAGGTAACTTTGAAGGGTATCTGTTCAATGAAAAGCCTCATAACATTTCAAAAGATTACAAAGACATCATTTCTGCACAAAATATAAATATTACATATAATAAAAGCAACACAACCAGCTATGAATATGACAAAGAGCTTCAAGTATATTTAAGGTTCAAAGACGGTCAGAAGCATGTTGATGAACTAGATAAAAAACAGCTCAGTACAAAAAACATAATAATTATTGAAACAAAAAAAAGTGTGCTTGACAGCGCAGGAAGGCTGTATATAGGCACAGTTGGTGAAGGAAGAGGTATATACATAACAAATGGTGAAGCAGTTGAAATAACCTGGAGCAAAAGCAAAGAAGCTTCAAGGACTAAATTTTACTCAGGAAATGAAGAAATAAAATTAAATCCGGGCAATACCTGGATACAGGTTGTGAATTTTTTAGACAATGTAGAAATAGAAAAGAATTAAAAAGGCGGGTATTATGGAAGATAAACTATTGATAAAAATTGCCATGGAGGCCAGGGAAAAATCATACAGTCCATATTCTAACTTTAAGGTAGGAGCAGCCGTATACACTAAAAGCGGAAAAATTTTCACAGGATGCAACATAGAATCTGCAGCGTTCACTCCAACCATATGTGCAGAGAGAGTTGCTCTTTCAAAAAGCATATCAGAAGGATACAAAGATATAGAAAAAATTGCAGTTGTGGGAAGTGATAAGAAAATTTCTTTCCCATGCGGTGTGTGCAGGCAGTTTCTTAGAGAATTTGGTAGAGATATAAAGGTTATATGTGCTAAAAATATAGATCAGTACGAAGTACATACATTGGAAGAACTTCTCCCGAACAGTTTCGGGCCGGAAGACTTGGATTAACAAAAGAAAGAGGGAAATAATGTTTAAATCAGGATTTGTAACAATAATAGGCAGACCAAATGTTGGGAAATCAACATTGATGAACACAATGATAGGTGAAAAAATTTCAATAATGTCAGATAAGCCACAGACAACTAGAAATAAAATTAGGACTGTATACACTGACGAAGAAGCACAAATAGTATTTCTGGATACGCCGGGAATTCACAAGCCAAAAAATCAGCTGGGCGAATTTATGAACACTGAAGTTGATGCTGCTCTTGAAGAAATGGACGTATTAATTATGATAACAGACGAGTTCAATAAAATAGGGCCTGGTGACGAGTTCATAATTGAAAAAATCAAGAATGTCAATTCGAAAAAAATACTTATTATAAACAAGGTTGACATGTTTGATCAGGCTGGAGCAATTCGCATGGCACAAGAATTCGGAAAATACAATGTATTTGACGATATTATTCCCATATCAGCACTTAAAAATCTGGGAGTTGATTCGCTTGTAAGCATCATAAAAAAATATTTAAAGCCTGGACCCATGTATTTTCCCGGCGATTTTATAACAGACAGACCGGAGCGTTTTGTTGTTGCAGAAATAATAAGAGAAAAGGCGCTTATGTATCTGCAGGATGAAGTTCCCCATGGAATTGCCGTTGAAATTGAGGAAATGAAGGAAAGAAAAAACAGGAATCTCGTTGACATAAGAGCCAGTATTTTGTGTGAGAAAAAATCACATAAAAGCATTATTATAGGAAAAGAAGGCAGAAAGATAAAAGGCATAGGTAAAAGTGCCAGGGAAGACATAGAAAAACTCCTTGGAAGTCAGGTGAATCTGCAGCTTTTTGTTAAAATTTCAGAAAACTGGCGCGACAACAATTATCTTTTAAAAAGCCTTGGCTATGATCAGAAATGATAACCGAGGATGTTCTTGTTGTCAGAGATGTAAGCTACAAGGAGAATGATAAAATTCTTCACGTTATTTCAAGAACAAGAGGCAAAATTCAGCTCATGTCAAAAGGCTCCAAAAAGCCTAACTCACATCTTGTCAATGTGTCTCAGATTTTTGCATATTCAAAATGTTCTCTGACATTTTCAAGGGATATGTATATAATAACATCGGCAGAACTCATTGATAATTTTTACGGACTTAAAAACAATATCGATTCATATTACAGAGGAAGCTACATTCTTGAGCTCATAAGCTATGTGGCTCAGGAAAATGAATATGATTACAGAATTTTTGACATGACTGTGGCGGTTCTTGGATACCTTGCAAACAGCGTGGAAAATCTTGATAAGCTTGTTGCTGCCTATGAACTTAAACTTGCATCAATGCTTGGGTACAAGCCGGACTTTGTTCACTGCATTTCATGCGGCAAAACAATTAAGGAAGATGCGAGGTTTTCAATCAGTGAAGGAGGCTTGTTCTGCAGCGACTGCGTAAAATATGGAAACGGTATAAATGTCACTTATGGTGAAATACTAACTTTGGATAAAATTTTAAAGACAAAATTTGAAAATTTAGGCTCAATTGAAGTAAATATTAAATCTATGAATATAATCAGAAAATTTTTGTTTTATTACATAGGGAGAGATAATTTTACTACATTGAAGCTCATTTAAAAGGAAGGTAAACTATGGAAAATGACAATTTACAAAAAATCGACGAGATTTTAAGACGTACAAACACTGATTACTCAACTGCAAAACAAGCTCTTGATGATGCAGGGGGAGATGTTCTTGAAGCAATAATTCTCATTGAAAACATGAACAAAAGCAAAACAAGTTCTGGTCAAAATAAAGGCGAACAGCTCATGAATCAGCTCAAGGACATTTTATCCAAGGGCAATGCAACAAGGCTTACAATCAAGAAAAACAATGAAGTTATAATCAATGTTCCTATTACTGCAGGCCTTATTGGAGCTTTTATAGCACCTTTTTTGTCTGCGGCAGGAATCACAGCAGCTCTTCTTACTCAGTGTACTGTTGAAATTACTCAGGCAGACGGCAATGTTATTGACCTTGGACAAAAGGTTGATCAGGGAGTTGACGCAGTGAAGGATGCAATGCAGGATATGAAGGAAGGCGCAGAAAACCTAAAGGACGACATAACAAACTCTTTCAATAAAAATAATGACGAATTTTAAAAGAAAATCTTGACATAAAAACTTTAATTTGTTACATTATAGTTAATGTTGAGACTGTGATAAAGAGGAGTAGTCCATAGTGATTTCTAAGAGAGCCGGAGTTGGTGGGATACGGTAATGAATTATGGATGAAGGGAACTTTGGAGTCCTTTGTTTAAAGAGGATGAAGCAAAAGCTTCATCAAATAGGGTGGAACCGCGGAATTAATCTTTCGTCCCTATACGGGATGAGAGATTTTTTTGTATTTAATCAGTTCATCCTAAAATAATATTTATTAAATGGAGGAAATCATGGCAAAAAATGAAAAAAACAAGCTGGAGAAATTAGTTTCTCTTTCAAAATCAAGAGGTATAATATTTCCTGGCTCAGAAATTTACGGTGGATTGGCAAACACGTGGGATTACGGTCCCTTGGGAGTTGAAATTAAAAACAATGTAAAAAGAGCATGGTGGAAAAAATTCATACAGGAAAGCCCATACAATGTTGGACTTGATGCTGCTATACTCATGAATCCTACAACATGGGTTGCATCAGGACACGTTGGAGGATTCAGTGATCCTCTTATGGACTGCAAAGAATGCAAGTCAAGATTCAGAGCTGACAAATTGATTGAAGATTTCATGCATGAAAAAGGCGAATCTCAGGTTGTTGACGGTTGGTCAAACTCTGAAATGGAAACATACATAATAGAAAATAAAATTGAATGTCCTGAATGCGGCAAATCAAATTTTACTTCAATCAGAAAATTCAACCTGATGTTTAAAACATTCCAGGGAGTTACTGAAGATTCTCAGGCTGAAATATTTTTAAGACCTGAAACTGCACAGGGCATATTTGTAAACTTTAAAAATGTGGCTCGTTCCACACGCAAGAAAATTCCTTTCGGAATAGGACAAATAGGCAAGTCATTCCGTAACGAAATAACTCCTGGCAACTTTACATTCAGAACAAGAGAGTTCGAGCAAATGGAACTAGAATTTTTCTGTAAACCGGGAGAAGACATGGAATGGTTCTACTACTGGAAAGAGTATGCCATGAACTGGCTTTTGAACCTTGGTATGACAAAAGAAAATGTTCGTTTCAGAGATCATGAAAAAGCTGAGCTTTCACATTACAGCAATGCAACTTCTGACATAGAGTACCTGTTCCCGTTTGGATGGGGAGAACTCTGGGGAATTGCAGATCGTACAGATTTTGACCTGAAGGCACACATAACAACTTCAGGTGAAGATTTAACATATCAGGATCCTGTTACAAACGAAAAATATGTACCGTACTGCATCGAGCCATCACTTGGAGCTGACCGTGTTATGCTTGCACTTCTTCTTGACGCATTCAACGAAGAAGTACTTGAAGACGGAACAGACAGAGTTGTTCTTAAGCTTCATCCTGCACTGGCTCCATATAAAGCAGCAATATTCCCGCTTACAAAGAAGCTAAATGATCAGGCTACAGAACTTTACCACAAACTGCAGAAAAACTTCAATGTCGATTATGATGATGCAGGAAGCATTGGAAAAAGATACAGAAGACATGATGAAATCGGAACTCCATACTGCATAACATTTGACTTTGACTCATTAGAAGACAACGCTGTAACAGTTAGAGACAGAGACACAATGGAACAGGTAAGAGTTAAAATAGATGATTTAGTTGATTTCATAAATGCAAAAATAAACTTCTAACAATTGATACTTTTAATACAATTGGATAGCAAAAAGCTATCCAATTGTTAAATTCATTTTTATATTAACTCAATTGCTAATGAAAAGAGGAGATTCCTATTAAACTATCGGACAGACAAAATCTTATTATAGAAATAATAGAAAAACATCAGCCCATAACAGGTGAATCCATAGCTGAAAAAGTAGGCCTTACCAGAGCAACATTAAGGCCTGATTTAGCTGTATTGTCTATGTGCGGTTTAATCGATGCTAAACCAAAGGTTGGATATTATATTTCAAACAAAAAAAACAATAAGGACATATATGAAAAATTGTCCAGCATAAAGGTTTCCGACATAAAGTCACTTCCAATAAACGTTGTAGAATCTACAAGCGTTTACGACGCTATAGTTGCTCTTTTTTTGGAGAATGTCGGGACCCTTTTTGTTGTTGAAGATGATGCTCTGAAAGGTGTAATATCGAGAAAAGACCTTTTGAAAGCAGCCATGGGCGGAAAAGACCTGAATCTTGTTCCTGTGGGTGTCATAATGACAAGAATGCCTAAAATAGTGTACTGCACTGAAGATGACACAATAGTTGAAGCAGCCGAAAAAATAATAGATAATGAAATAGACTGCATACCAATCGTTACAGAGCTTCCTAACGGCAAAATAAAGGCCGTTGGTAGAATTTCAAAGACTAACTTGACAAAAGCTCTGTTGGAAATAACCAAGTAAAGAGGTATCTATGGAAAAAATAAACATATATGCGGTTTCCGACTCAATCGGAGAAACTGCAGAACAAGTTGCAAAGGCTGTTATCAGACAATTTGAAACAGCAGAGTTTGACGTTAAAAGAATATCATATGTAAACGACAAGGAAGCAATAGACAATTTAATTGCAAAAGCGTCCAAGGAAAATTCATTTATAGTTTTCACCCTTGTAGTGGAAGAACTGAGAGATTATCTTACACTAAAAGCAGCAGAATACAAAATAGGAGCAGTTGATGTTATGACGCCTATACTGGTTCCTCTTGTTAAGCAGCTTGGATTGTCTCCTAAAAATGAACCGGGGCTCTTGAGGAAGCTTGATGAAAAATATTTCAAAAAAGTTGAAGCAGTTGAATTTGCAGTTAAATATGACGACGGTAAAGACACAAGGGGAATACTTCTTGCGGATGTTGTCCTTGTTGGTGTGTCAAGAACTTCAAAAACACCGTTATCCATGTACCTGGCACATAAAAATTTAAAGGTTGCAAACATACCACTTGTGCCGGAAGTGAGTCCGCCTGAAGAATTAAAGCTTATTTCTCCTAAAAAGATTATAGGTCTTACTTTGAATGTTGATAATCTTAATAAAATAAGAAAAGAAAGACTCAAGGCAATGGGACTTAAAGATACTGCAAATTACGCAAGCATGGAAAGAATTTTTGCTGAACTTGATTATTCGGAAAAAGTGATGAAAATGCTTAAATGCAAAGTTATAGACACAACAGACAAGGCTGTGGAAGAAACGGCTTCTATAATACTTGATTACATAGCAGACAGTAACAAATAAAAATAGAAGGTGATGTAGTGAATATAAGAGAGAGATACGAACAACTTGAATTGGATCATTTATCGGAAAATGCTGCTAAAAGCAGATTTTCTAAAGGTAGAGCAGTTGAAGAGCCTCAATGTGAAATCAGGACTGATTATCAAAGAGATCGAGACAGAATTCTTCATTCAAAAGCCTTCAGAAGGCTTAAGCACAAAACTCAAGTTTTCTTGTCTCCGGAGGGAGACCACTACAGAACAAGACTTACACACACACTTGAAGTATCTCAGATATCAAGAACCATAGCAAGAAGTTTAAATCTCAATGAAGATTTAACAGAAGCAATAGCTCTTGGCCATGATTTGGGACACACACCCTTCGGTCATACAGGGGAGAGAATATTAAATCAGCTTTGCCTCACGGGTTTCAAGCATAACGAGCAAAGTTTAAGGGTTGTTGATTTTCTTGAAATAAGAAATGATAAACAAGGACTTAACCTAACATATGAAGTCAGGGACGGAATTTTAAATCATCCCATGGGATACAAGGCTGCAACATTGGAAGGTCAGATTGTAAGCATATCAGACAGAATTGCGTACATAAACCACGACATAGACGACGCTTCCAGGGCAAACATCATAAAACCCGGTCAAATACCGGAAAAGTTTTTAAATGAACTTGGTTCCTCTCATGGTCAAAGAATAAATACCATGATCCTTGATGTAATAAACAACAGCATGAACAAAAACAAAATAATAATGAGCACGGGTATATCTGATCTCACTAAGGAGCTTCGTGATTTTTTGTTCGAAAATGTGTATTACAACAAAATAGCAAAGAGCGAAGAAAACAAAACAACGTTCATTGTTACAAAAATATTTGAGTACTACATCAACAACTTTGACTGTCTTCCGGAATTTTATCTTAAAATATACAAGGACAATGATTTTACAAAAAGTGAAATAATTAAAGATTACATAGCCGGAATGACAGACAGATATGCTATGAAAGTTTTTGAAGATCTTTATATGCCAAAACCTTGGAAACAATAATTAAAATATTAGTTGACAAGCTTATTTTGTTGTGTTATAATTTGTCTTCAATGTAAAGATAATGGTGATATTATGCCCTATAGATTAGATTCGGATGTAATCAGCAGGATTTTGGAACAAAATAATATTGTAGATGTTATTGAAGAATATCTGCCTCTGAAAAAAGCAGGTGCAAACTACAATACAAATTGCCCGTTTCACAAAGAAAAAACACCTTCTTTTATTGTGTCTCCAGACAAGCAGATGTTTCATTGCTTCGGATGCGGTGAAAGCGGAGACAGCATTAGTTTTTTGACAAAATATAAGAATTACACTTTTGTGGAAGCTGCTGAATATCTTGCAAGAAGAGCAGGTATAATACTTGAGGAAACAAGTTCCTCTAAAAATGAAAACAAACAGCTCACTGACAAGCTGTATAAAATAAACAGAGAAGCTGCAGCATACTTTTACAGAAACCTGAGAAAGTTCCCCCACGTGGCAGAATACTTGAAAGGCAGAAAAATTGATGCCGATGTAATAAAAAAGTTTGGAATTGGTTATGCTAGCAGTGAATGGGATAATTTGCTAAAATATTTAACCGGCAAGGGATTCAATGAAAAAGACATTTTAAAAGCCGGCCTCATAATAGAAAAGAAAACCAAGAACAATTATTACGACAGATTCAGAAACAGAGTGATATTTCCCATATTTGACATAAAAAACAGAATAATAGGATTTGGAGGAAGAGTGCTTGATGACTCACTTCCAAAATATTTGAATTCACCAGAAAGTCCTATTTTCAGCAAAGGCTACAACCTGTACGGCATACACCTGGCAAAGGAAGCTGTAAGGGATAAAAGCTTCATACTTGTTGAAGGCTACATGGATGTAATAAAAATGCACGTACATGGTTATGACACAGCCGTTGCTGCACTTGGAACAGCGTTGACAGAAAATCAGGTAAAACTCATGAAAAAATATTCAAAAAGTTTTTATCTGGCTCTTGATTCAGACAACGCAGGGCAGACTGCTGCCCTTAAGGCAATCAACATCTTCAAGAAGAACAACCTTGAAGGAAGAGTTGTCATAATACCTGGTGCAAAGGATCCGGATGAATTTTTGAACAAATTCGGCAAGGTTAATTTCGACAAATTACTAGAAAATTCTTTAGATTATTATAGCTTTTTAGAATTCCATTATAAAGAATTTTATGAAAATTCTAACAAAGTTGAATATATAAATAAATTTTTTGACAACATAGTAAATGTAAGCAGTGAAATAGAAAAAGAGCTCATATTTGAAAAATTATCAAGTAAAGTGGGTGTTTCCAAAGAGTCTATAATAAAAGAATACAATAAGAGAAGTACTAAACAAGGAACTTTTGTTAAAGCTGCTCTGCCTGAAGAGAAAAAACAGGCAGTAAAAATCACTACATCACATGAAGAAGAGCTGGTCAGACTAATACTTATCAATAACGATTTTGCATATCAACTGAAAGAAATAGTCAATGAAGACACCTTTAAGGACTTGAAATACTATCAAACATTCAAAGAGATGTATGAATGCAAATTAAATGATAAGAGTATAGATAAAGACAGCCTGAACGATATGATAATGGATAATATGGATGTGAGTGTTTTTCTGCAGAATGACGATGTTGATTATGATAATTTAGAGGCTTATTTCAAAGATTGTATTAAAAGACTTAAAATTAAATATTATGAACAGAAGAGAACAATATTGACAGAAAGTTTAAAACAATCTGAAAATTCAGCAAACAGCAAAGAAATTATGAATGAAATTTTTAGCCTCGCTAAAAAAATTAAATCAACTAAAGAGGAGGTTAACTAACCCATGAGTGAAAATAAAAATCTGGCAAATATAGATGAAGAATCAGACAGAAATGCAGAAGTACTGCAGAAAATTGATACTATAAAAAACAAGTTAATTGAAAAAGGTAAGAGAAACGGTTTTATAACATATAAGGAAGTTTTGAGATCTTTTGAAAAACTAGACATTAACCCTGAATTTATAGATGATTTTTACAAACAGGCAGAAGACAATGACTTGGAAATCCTTGGTTTTCAGGATGACATGATACTTGAAAAGGTAGATGACACTGAGGATCTTGAAATAAAAGATGACCCGGACTTTTTTGTAAGCCAGTCCGACGACGACATTTTGAAAGGGGTAAACATAGACGACCCCGTAAGAATGTATTTGAAGGAAATAGGCAAAGTTCCTCTCTTAAGCGCAACAGAAGAAATTGAACTGGCAAAGCGCATGCAGGACGGAGATGAAGAGGCAAAGAAAAGACTGGCAGAAGCAAATTTAAGACTTGTTGTAAGCATTGCCAAGAGATATGTTGGAAGAGGAATGCTGTTTCTTGACTTGATTCAGGAAGGTAACCTTGGACTCATTAAAGCTGTTGAAAAATTTGATTACACAAAAGGATTTAAATTCAGCACATATGCAACATGGTGGATTCGCCAGGCAATAACAAGAGCAATTGCAGATCAGGCAAGAACCATAAGAATACCGGTTCACATGGTTGAAACAATAAACAAGCTTATAAGAATCAAAAGACAGCTTTTGCAGGAACTTGGTCGTGATGCTACTCCAGAAGAAATAGCTCTGGAAATGGAAATGGAACCTGACAAGGTAAGAGAAATCCTTAAAATTGCTCAGGAACCTGTGTCTTTGGAAACACCAATAGGTGAAGAGGAAGACAGCCATTTGGGAGACTTCATTCCTGATGACGAAGTTCAGGCACCTTCTGATGTGGCCACATTCACACTACTAAGAGAACAGCTTTCTGCTGTGTTGTTTACTTTGACAGACAGAGAACAAAAAGTACTGAGGCTGAGATTTGGTCTTGATGACGGAAGAGCAAGAACTCTTGAAGAAGTGGGTAAAGAATTCGACGTAACAAGAGAAAGAATAAGACAAATTGAAGCAAAAGCTCTGAGAAAATTAAGACATCCAAGCAGAAGCAAGAAACTGAAAGACTATCTGGAATAAAATTGCACTGCAATTTTATTCAATGAAGAATTAAGAATGAAGAATTAAGAATGAAGAATTAAGAATGAAGAATTAAGAATGAAGAATTAAGAATTATGGAGCAAATGGAATGTAGACATTCCATTTGTTTTCTATTTATTTAAAAAGAATTTATTCTTCGATTAAATTCTTACAACAATTCTTAACTCTTAATTCTTAATTAAAGAATCCGGAGGCGTTATGAACCGATTAGAATGTATTAAGTCAATGTGTATAAAGTGCGGTACTGCTGCGGACATTGGTACGGACCACGGATATGTGGCAGAAATGCTGCTCTCTGATGACACATGCCAAAAGGTCATTGCAACAGATTTAAATCACGGTCCATTAAAAAGGGCTACTGAATATCTTACAGCAAAAGGATTAGCCCACAGGTGTGATTTCAGGCTTGGAAGCGGACTTGAAGTCCTTGGGGAACATGAAGCAGAATTATTGATAATTGCAGGAATGGGAGGAGATTTAATTTCAGGAATTATTGAAACTTCAAAAATAACTGCACTTAATGCTCGTGAACTTGTTCTTCAGCCTATGTCAGCAATTGAAGTATTAAGAAAATATCTGTATGAAAATGGATTTGTTATTGAAGACGAGAAAATTGTTAAGGAATACCACCACTACTATTTTATCATAAAGGCAATTCCAAGTGCAGCTGAAAAACCAGATGAGTTTTTTTACGAATACAGCCGCCATCTCATTGAAAAGAAAGACCCTCTCATGCATGAATATCTTAAAAAGGTTCTTAAGACAAATGAAAATATAATTGCAAGTATTGAAAAAAACAGCAATGAGGAATATAATGAAAAAATAAAAGCACTAAAAGATAAAAACAATAAAATAAGGGAGCTGATGTCTTATTAAATTTCATGAAATTGTTAAATTGCTGGAAGACTCTTTAAAGTTGAAAAAACAGGAAGATTGGGACAACAGCGGACTGCAGATAGGTAACATGGATTGTAACATAAAAACAGTTATGTTAACTCTTGACTTGGATTTAAATACTGTAAATTACGCAAAAGACAAAAATGTTGATTTAATTCTTGCCCATCATCCATTTTTGTTTGATTCCATAAAATCAATTGACTTGAACAGTTATGACGGAAAAATAATCAAATTATTAATTCAAAACAACATAAACGTATACAGCATGCACACGAGCCTTGACATGGCTGATATGGGAGTAACCCGGGCTTTAGCTGAAAAATTAAACATTAATAACTGCAGTGTTCTGCATGAGATAAATGAAGACAGCAGCGGTTACGGCGGCATTGGAGATATAGAAGAAACAGGAATTCTAGAATTTACAAAGAAAGTTAAACAATCACTTAACTGCAGCATGATAAAATTATATACACCGGACAAACATTTAAAAATAACAAAGGCAGCATTTTGCGGGGGAAGCGGCAGCGATTTTATTCCTGATGCAGAAAAAAAAGGTGCCCACGTCTACATAACAGGAGATATTAAATATCACCAGGCTCAAACAGCTCTAAAAAAAAATTTATGCATCATAGATGCAGGGCACTTCAACACTGAATTTCCTGTGATAGAATTTATAAAAACAATAATTGAGAAAAAATCAGATCTTAATGTTATAATTTATGAAACAAACACTGTAGAAGAAATAATAATATAGAGGTAATGACATGAAAAGCTTTGAATACATAAGAGTTGCAGCAGCTGTACCTGCTGTAAAAGTTGCAGATCCGGATTATAATGCTAAAGAAATTGCTGAAATGGCTAGAAGAGCAGCAGTAACAGACAAAGCAAAAGTAATTTTGTTTCCTGAACTCTCTGTTACAGGTTACACTTGTGCAGATTTGTTCAATCAAAAAACACTTATTTCAGGAGCAGAAGAAGCACTTGTGATATTGCTTGAACAAACAAAAGACCTTGATGCCGTCATAGCTGTGGGAATGCCTGTGAAGGCAGACAATCAGCTTTTTAACTGTGCCGTAGTTTTCAAAAATGGTAAAATTCTTGGAGCAGTTCCTAAGACATACATTCCAAATTACAATGAATTTTATGAAAAAAGATGGTTTGCTTCTTCAATTTCAAGAATAAGCAACCGTGTCATGTTGTGCGGACAAAGTGTTCCTTTCAATGAGAACATTCTTTTCAAGGACAATTTATCAAATTTATGCATTGGAATAGATGTCTGTGAAGATTTATGGGTCAACATTCCACCAAGCTCCTATCACACTCTTCAAGGTGCAAATCTTATATTGAACATGTCTGCCAGCAATGAAACCATTGCTAAAAATGATTACAGGAAAGATATTGTGAAAGTTCAGTCTGCAAAATGCATCACTGCTTATGCATATAGTTCTGCAGGACAAAGTGAAAGCACAACTGATGTTGTATTTTCAGGACACGCAATAATTGCTGAAAACGGAGCAATATTAAAAGAAAACAGATTTTCTGATGAAGAAAGTATTGTGATTTGTGATATTGACCTTGAAAAACTCATGAATGATCGTGTGAAATTCAACACATACATGGGTAAGAACAACAAACTTGATTATGAAAATATTTATTTTGATCTTGGATACAGCGAAAATGAAAAAATAGAAAGATATATTGATTCCAGGCCATTTGTTCCTTCAAACAGGGAAGAAAGAGACAAACGCTGCAAAGAAATACTAAACATTCAATCAACTGGACTATATCAGCGAATGAAAAAAATCGGTTCGCAAAAATCGGTTGTTGGAATATCCGGTGGACTTGACAGCACTCTTGCTCTTATTGTTACTGTTGAAGCCTTTAAAAAGCTCCACCTGCCATTAAAAAACATTATTGCAGTAACCATGCCAGGCTTTGGAACAACAAGCAGGACATATAACAATGCTGTCACCCTCATGAAGGAACTTGGTGTTACACTGAAGGAAATTTCTATAAAGGATGCATGCATTCAGCATTTCAAGGATATAGAACACAGTATGGATATTCACGATATAACATATGAAAATTCCCAAGCAAGGGAAAGAACACAGATATTGATGGATATTGCAAACAAGGAAGACGGAATTGTGGTTGGAACAGGAGACTTGTCAGAGCTTGCACTTGGATGGTGCACATACAACGGAGACCATATGTCCATGTACGGAGTAAACTCAAGCATTCCAAAGACTCTTGTGAGATACCTTGTTAAATGGTATGCTGATGAAGAAACAGAAGGGGACATAAAGACTGCGCTTCTTGATGTGTGTGACACACCTGTAAGCCCGGAACTCCTGCCTCCTGACAAAGAAGGAAATATTCAGCAGTTCACTGAAAAAGCAGTTGGCTCATACGACCTTAATGACTTTTTCCTATACAACATGATGCGTAACGGCTATGAGCCTGAAAAAATATATTTTCTTGCAAAAACAGCATTCAAGGGAGAATTTTCTGATGAAGTAATTCTTGAAACTCTGAAGATATTCTACAAAAGATTTTTTACTCAACAGTTTAAACGTTCATGTATGCCTGATGGTGTAAAAGTTGGTTCAGTTTCTCTTTCCCCAAGGGGCGACTGGAGAATGCCAAGCGATGCTTCATACCAATTGTGGCTTAAAAAACTTAATTACTTAAAATAATAAATGACAGTAATGGTTAATAATTCATTTGACAACAAATGAAAAATACTGTATTATAACATAGAGTAAATTATACAGTCGCATGCAGCGATGCATGAGGAAAGTCCGAGCTCCATAGAGCAGGGTGCTGGGTAATACCCAGTGAGGGTGACCTTAAGGATAGTGCAACAGAAAGAGACCGCCGCGCAAGCGGTAAGGATGGAAAGGCGAGGTAAGAGCTCACCAGCAATTAGGCGACTAATTGGCTATGTAAACCCCACCTGGAGCAAGACCAAGAACGGACCGTAGAGTGGCTGCTCGTCACAGTCCAAATGGTAGGTTGCTGGAGTCTGCCGGTAACGGCAGGCGTAGATAGATGACTGTTTAATACAGAACTCGGCTTATGTATTTACTCACCAAAACGAACTTAAACACTCGATTGTTATCGGGTGTTTTTTATTATTAATATATCCGATAATTTTTGCATTAAAAATGTCGAGCATTATTAAAATTACTTTGGTATTATGTAGACATGAAAAGGAGGGATACAATGCTAAAAGAATTAAATCAGGTGATGGACTATATTGATGAGCATTTAACAGATGATTTATCTCTTGAAATAATTTCCGAATATGCTGGTGTTTCTGATTATCACTTTAGAAAGATATTTTTTTATCTTTCAGGGATGACGCTTAACGAATATATCAAAAACAGAAAATTGTCAGAAGCAAATAAGGATTTGTTAAAGGGAGAAAAGGTGACAGATGTTGCTTTTAAATTTGGATATCAGTCATTGGACGGCTTCACAAGAGCATTTAAAAAATGGAGTGGATTTTTACCATCTGATGTAACAAAAACTGGCATTAGCAAGTCATTTCCCAAGCTTTCATTCATAATAACCGTTAAGGGAGGAATATCTATGGAATTTAGGATTGAAGAAAAACCAGCATTTAATCTAGTGGGAGTGAGTAAGCGTGTACCCATGCAATTTGAAGGTGTCAACAATGAAATTGTAAAGCTTGCAATGAGCATAACAAAAGAACAAAAAGAAGAAATGCATTCTTTGCAAAATATGGAGCCTTGTGAAATTGTCAATGCTTCTTATGATGCAGATGCTGACTTTTTAAAAGAAGAGGGGGACTTAACACACCTGATAGGTGTTTTAACAACTGAAAATAAGGTAAGTGAACATTTAGATATAGTGCAGGTAGAAGCATGTAGCTGGGCTGTATTCCCAAATGAAGGACCGTTTCCTTCCACATTACAAGAGACCATGGCAAAAGTATATTCTGAATGGCTTCCTTCTTCAAATTATGAAGTTATTAATGTCCCAACATTTTCTTATACTAAAATGGATGAGAAATTAAAAGATTATGCTTACAGCGAAGTCTGGATTCCTGTTAAGAAGAAATAAATTACTCTGATTCTATGTAACAAGAAAAACTACCACTCATATAATAAGTTAAAATAATTTATTTGGGAGGTTTAAACATGGGATGCAACAGAGATAATATAGGCGGAATAGGCGGATTTTTAGGAGATGGATCAACATTGTTGTTTTTCTTCTTGCTATTGGTTGTTCTATTTTGCATGTGTGACAACGGAATTTGTGATTAGATAAATAAAGTCCGAGATTTCTCGGACTTTTTTATTTTACCATTTAAAAATTTCTAAATAACCTTAACAACATCATACATTTCATTTAACAATTTTGTGGCAGCAGGAAACGGATTCATTACTGTCCAGAAGCTTACTCCCGCCAGACCGTATTCATTTACAAGTTCAAGCTTTGCTCTTAAGCTTCTTTCATCTTCAAACCATACTACATGCTGTCGTCCCTGACTATCTGTATATTCATAAAATGGTGTTTGAGCAGTTTCATCAAATTGGATTTGTGCTCCGACGCTTGCCGCTCTTGCTACTGCTTCCGGATTTGAAAGATTTTCAGCAACAGATTGCCCCTGTACAAATGGCAGTGTCCAATCATAACCATAGTTTGGAATTCCCATTAATATTTTATTGGGTGGTATCTGAGTTATACCGTACTCAAGTACCTGTCGCACGTTGTTTATGGGAGCAACAGCCATTGGAGGACCGTAGGTGTAACCCCATTCATAAGTCATTAGAAGCGATAAATCTGCTGCTTCTCCAAGACCTCTGTAGTCATGACCTTCATATAACAACCCCGGTTGTTCAGTGTAAGTCTTTGGTGCCAGAGCAACCAATGTCACAGCTCCTATTGGATTAAGCCTTTGCTGCATCTGCGATACTAACTCAACATATTCGTCAGCATCATCAGCAAACAAAAACTCGAAGTCAAAATCCACACCATAATAATCCTTTCTTATGACAGTGTTGAAAATATTATTTATCAATCTATTTCTTGAAACTTCATTATTTAATACATAGCTGGCCAGTTCATTGCTGAAATTTCCCGCTTCATCTAACGGAGTCAATGTCATGATAGGCGCTACGCGGTTTCTGTATGCTGTCTGTATTAAACTCTCGTCAAATAATGGAATCAAATCTCCATTTCTGTTAAATCCATAACTGAAAGAAGATACATATGTCATGTTATTTGTCCATTGCTGAAAAACCGATTGATTGATAAATGGGTATGCATAACCGTTCACTATTATTGGTCCGTATTGTGAAGCTCGTATATTATACATTTATTTACTTCACCTCCTCTTATAAGATATGTTGCAGGTAGTGAAATTGACAATATTTTAATGACTGTGATTTTCTTCAGCGGCCATTGCATCTTCTTTAGTTTTATGGACTGTGCCGTAAGGATGCTGAGGGGGAGCATAAATAGAGTATAACTTAAGCGCCTTTGTGCCTGTATTTAAAATATTGTGCCATTTACCTGCAGGTATTATAAATGCAAAATCTTCGAACACATCCTCCTGATATTCCAAATTATTCTCATTATCACCCATTTTAACAATTCCCTGACCGTCTTCTATTCGAAGGAATTGATCAAGCTCAGGATGAATTTCAAGTCCTATGTCTTCACCAGGATTTATGCTCATGAGAGTAAGCTGCAAGTGTTCACCTGTCCACAATACAGTACGGAAATTTTTGTTTTGCGTTGTAATTTCTTCAATGTTCACTGTGAATGGTTCAGGTCCATAGTCCTTCATTTCTTTTTCTGTTTTTGCATAATGTGCATTTTTCTTCAAATCATATTTTTCGTAAACACTGGGAATATACTGATTGTAATAATTTGAATTTATTGGAGTTGTATCTCTGACATAATCATTTGTATATGAATTGTAAGATGTAAGCATTGTGTTTCTATTTAAAGATGGTGCATTAAAATTTGTATTTCTATTAAAAGTGTTGTTCATATAGTTCTTCCTTTCATACAATAATAATATATCATATGACCAAATTGACAGAATGTGTCGTATTAATGCTAAAAGTGCAGTGAGATGTGACATTAATTTCAATAAAAAAGTTGCTCCGCAACTCCGCTAGGGGGACCTATGTATAAAAAAAAGCTGTTATAATAAACAGCTTGTTTTTATTTTGCAGTTAAAGTTTCAGGAACATGGGATAAAAATTTCTTTGCAGTTATTAAAACAGTTACAAGTATTATACATGCTGCAATAGTCCAGATTATTGGAATTGAAACATAGTTTATTATAATGCTGTAAATAAGAGACCCTGAGAGTCCTCCGATTTGAAAGACGAAAGAATAAACCGAAAGCACGCTGGCTCTTATTTCATTTGGAACTTCACCGTTTAATATTGCTCCTTCCGGTACACTGGCCATTCCAAACATCATATAAATAATCGAATAAAACCCAATGAAGGGATATATTTTTGTCTGCAAAGATGTAGCCACAAGAAACAATGACATCATAAGCCTCATGAACAAGTACAATTTTTTTGAGTTTAATTTGTGTTTCTTAATTAATTTGTTTGAAGCAATGCTACCTACAGTTGCAGCAGCCAGGTACAAAAATGCCATAACACCCAAAAGTCCCATCATGTTATCATTAGGGAGAAGTGAAATAAAATGCGGCTGCCAATAAGTTTCAAGAGAACTCAGAAAAATTCCTGTTGCAAAAACTGAAATGAAAATACATATGACAGTTGTGTTTTTCATCACAAGATTCGAACTGTTAATTACGTGCTGTTTGATTGAAATTCTCTCTGTTTTTTCCGGTTTTTTTGTTTCAACAATATATATCATGGACATACAAGAGACAAGAAGTGACAAAACAATTCTTACAATAAGGTTTAAATCATACATGCCTAAAGCAGGGAAGTATAGAGCAGATATTTTTGGGAAAAAACCTCCTGATACAGCACCTGCTGAAAGACCAAGGGCTTCAAGAACTGAAAGTCTTGTTGTTATGTTGTGAAGGTGATCTTTTCCGTTGTGTTCTATGTAATAATCAATAAATAAGGCATCAAAGGAACCGGATGCCAGGGCTTTGCTGATACCATAAAACATAATTCCAAGGCACATAAACAAAAAACCTTTTCCAAACAAAATTATTATAAAACCTATGGTTGAAATAATAAGTGAAAGACTGAAAGTTTTTTTCCTCCCAAACAAATCTGCCATGATTCCTGTTGGAAGTTCCAGCAAGACAACAGTAAAAGCGTAAAATCCTAAAATAATAGACAGGTTGCTAAGCGTTGCGCCTTTTTCAATCAACAGAAGACTGAGTACAGGAATCAAAAGTCCTGACAGATAAAAATTAAGGAAGTATAAAACCGAATAAATTTTTATTTTCATAAGAATTCCCCTCTATTTATAAATCATATATCATGATAACGTTAACCAACAATTAATTATAATATTAAATGTGCTTTGTAGTCAAGAAAAATAAAGCAACAAAAAAAGCCGCATTTTTTAATTAACGCGGCTTTAAATCATATATTTATTTGTGCAGTATCGGTGATATTCTTTTGTAAATGAGTAGTACGGCTGCAGACACTACAATTCCTTTGAATATATTGAAAGGAACGACTGCATAAAGTACAAAAGTTTTTAAATCTGTAATTGCAGGGTTAAGCGCTTTTCCCATTTCTATAAAAGCCTGAACCGGAGCTCCGTACACTTTTGAATAAACAGGGAGAAGCAAGTAATAGTTCATGAATGCTCCAGCAATTGCCATTGCCAGTGTTCCTGCTATAAAGCCTATGATTGCAGTTTTATAAGATTTATTATGTTTGTAGATAAAACCTGCAGGAATAACCAATGAGCATCCTATAATAAAGTTTGCAAGTTCGCCTACACCGCCTGTATCAGTTCCGTTTAAAACAAAGTTAATTAAAATTTTTACCAGTTCAATTGCAGCTCCGGCAGCAGGTCCTAAAGCAAATGCTCCTAAAAGAACAGGAACCTCACTGAAATCCAATTGATAAAAATTAGGGGCGAACCACAGCGGGAAGTCAAACAACATTAAAACTGTTGCCACTGCTGATAATACACCTACTTTTGCTATTACTTTAGCACTTCCTCTTTGATTTACTGAAATTTCACTTTTCATTATTTTCCTCCTTGTGCATATAAAGATTGTCAGAGAATATAAAAAACCTCTGAAATCTTCAGAGGCCTAAATGTCGATAGTAATTTGCTCACAAAATGCAAGTAATCTCTCCTACCATCCAGACTATACTGTCGGTCCTGGAATTTCACCAAGTCAACCTTTCGGCTCGCGGACTTTACCGCCGGTCGGGAATTTAACCCTGCCCTGAAGATATTTACAAAGTCATTATACCATTAATTTTTCATTTGTAAACACATTTTACAAAAATAATTTGATTTTTTAATTTAAAACTATCTCTTGTTATATAAATTTATATATACATTTTATCATAAAATCAATTAAGCATAATATTATAGATTAAGAGGACAAGGATGGAGATGAAAATGAACAGCATTTTAAAATTATTGGGAAACAACATAAGAAACATAGTGTCCAAGCAGTCTGAGCTAATTGAAAGGGAAGCCGTTGAAATAAGGCTTCGGGTCAACAGCCCTGTGTTTATAAAATTTATCAGAAATGAAATTTTTATGGATAATGACTTGAGGCTCAGCAAAAAAGACATTGATGAAACAATTTCTATCGTAACAAAAAACTCGATTCATGCTTATGAAAAAGAAATAAGAAACGGATACATTACAGTGGAAGGGGGACACAGAATTGGTCTTGGAGGTGATTGCATCTATGAAGGTGATTTATTCAAGGGTTTTAAAAACATAACAAGTCTTAACATTAGAATTGCAAGGGAATTCCCCGGATGTTCTAAAAATTTTCTAAAATTTTTCGTCAGTTCAAAGCAAAATATTTTCAACACATTGATTATAGGTCCTCCCATGTCGGGCAAGACAACATTCATAAGAGATGTAGCTGCAAATTTAAGCGATGGATTCTCAAATCCTCATTTTGAAGGCTGCGACATATCGATCATTGATGAAAGGGGAGAAATATCATCTGTGTTCGGAGGTGTTCCACAAATGTATGTGGGAAGAAGATCTGACGTATTGTCCTACTGCATGAAAAGGGAGGGTTTCTTTATGAGCATAAGATCTCTTTCTCCAAAGGCAATAATATCAGACGAGCTAGGGTCCATGGATGACTTTGAAACAGTGCAGTATGCTTTGAAAAGCGGCGTTAATATAATAACTACAGCTCATGGCTTCAGCCTCGATGATGTGAAAAAAAATATTTATATGAAGTCAATTTTAGAAAATAATTTTTTTGACAGAGCAGTGATTTTAAAAAGTTCAAATAAACCAACCGCCGTAAAAGAAATCTATGATTTGCAGAGAAATAAGGTGATATACAGTGATGTGGGCTAAAAGCACCATATTTGTTCTCATAATAATATCAGTTAAATTCATTTTCAAATATATAAACGACTCCGGGGACAAAATTATTGCGCGAATGAAGGAACTGACGGAGTTCACTGAATATTTGAGAATTTATTCCTGTCACATGAAAATGTCAATAGGTGAAATATACGATCAATACGACTTCAAAAGCAATGAAGTCAAGAAAGTTTGCGAAAAAATGATTGAATCTCTTGAAGAAAAAACTGGTAGAAGAGATTATTTAACAATGATTGGAAATGTTTTGATGACTCCAGATGATTTCAACAGACATTTTGCCGAAGTAGTTGATTTTTACGGGAGCACCTATTCGGATATTCTTGACAAAAAGCTTTTATACACAGTGAACGAAATGGAGAATTCAATGAAAAAACATGAAATATCAAACAGTGAGAAGAAAAACCTTAACAACAGGATATCATTGCTTGTGGGATGCCTGACTGCTGTAATTTTGATTTAGGAGGGGAGCTATGGATGTAGATTTAATTTTTAAAGTTGGTGCAATAGGTATTGTAGTTGCAGTATTTAATCAGATTTTGGCTAAAACCGGAAGGGATGAACAGGCAATGTTTGTGACGCTTGCAGGCGTCATAGTGGTAATGACTCTCATAGTTGGAATGATGAATGATTTGTTCATGGAGGTTAAATCAGTATTCAACTTGTATTGATAAAAATGATATGTTGCTTGCTAAAATAATATTCATTGCAGTTATAACAGTAATATTGAGCATTACCATTTCAAAGTTCAATCCTGAGTTCAAAGTCTACATTACTGCAATATTCGGAATACTTGTGGTTTACATACTGTTTCGGGAGCTCAGAACCTATGTCCTGGAGATTGTAAATCTGTTTAACAGGTATAACCTGAAGACCGAATATTTCAGCACCATATTAAAAATTGTGGGAATAGCGTATATATGTGATTTCATATCACTCCTTTGTAAGGATTTAAGTTATGAATCCGTAGGCAAGAAGGTTGAAATTGCAGGAAAAATAATAATACTAATCTATTCCATGGATGTTATAAAGATTTTCCTAGATCAAATACTTCTGCTTGTTAACGGGTGATGAAATGAAAAAAAAAATAATGGTTTTAATTCTGGTTTTGATTTTGTGCTTAACAAAGACAACATACGCAAATACTCTGGATGAAGCATTGGATAAAGTTCCTGTTCATGACATAGAGGAGTATATAAACAGCGGAAGTTCATACTTTAAATACAACAACATAGAAATAAAGGACATCATAAAAAAAGCTTTCAAAGGAGAACTTGAAATAAGCCTGAAGGATTACATCAGGTATGAGCTTGAAAACAAAAAGGATTTTTACAGGGATTTGTTAAAAACCGGAATGAACGTAGTAGCAATTTGCATGCTTTTAACCATAATAAAGTATTTTGCAGATGAAATAAACAATCAAAGTGTCTCAGATATTGTGGTTTTATTTTCCGTAATAATAATATTCACAATAATATTGAAGGATGTGCTGTCCATAAAGGACATGCTTAGAAATGATTTTTCAAGCTTCAAGATCATTACAGAAGAAATGAATGCCGTGTTTATGGCCGCAATGCTCACATTTGGTAAGTTAAGCATGCTGCAGTTCTTCCAGACATCACTTAATTATGTCATAGGAATAACAACACAGTTTGTATACAGCTTCACGGACATAGTTACTGTAATAATGATTGCTGTAATTCTTGTAAACAACATGAGTAAACTCATAAACATGAAGCTTTTTTATGGGGCATTAAAAAAGGTTACGCTCTTAATTTTGTCCGGTTATATGATTATTGTTGTCATAAATTTTTCTGTACAAGGATATATATTATATAAAACGGATAATATTTTTATAAGTTCCATAAAAGCACTGAGTCCCTCGGCTGTGCCTGTTATAGGAAGTGCAGTGACAAATTTCTTCGGAGTGTTTTTAAAAAGCATATTGATGATAAAGGATGTACTTGGTGTTGTAGTGATTGTTTTCCTCCTGACGGCATTTGGAGGTTCTCTTGTAAAAATTGCGCTTGCACTTGTTTTGTACAAGGCAGTGGGAGTTCTTACAGAGCCGTTCAATGAAAATATATCCAAGCTTATTTATGAGATGGCAGACTTGTTTTACATATACCTCATATGTCTTTTAACTCCCATAATCATTGTGACTGTTTATTATTCCATTTTACTAAACTATATGAATAACATATTCGGGTAATCTATGAAAAGTACAATTGTAAACATACTGGTATTAATATTGATGTTCAACCTTATCATGATAATTTTTCCTGAAGGCAAGACACAAAAATTTTGCAGAATTTCTTTAAAACTTTTTATCATGATTTATATATTGGACAATATATTTCTTAATGGAAGCATTAATTTAAACTTATTGGATATGCCTGATATTTCACCGGATTATCAGAGGGAAATGAGCATACAAAACATTGACCCTGAATTCATAGAGAAATTAAATCAGGATTTTTATGAAGGAGAAGAAGTGATTAAAAACATTGAGCTGAATTTTACAGGAAACATGGATATTGATGTCTTGGTAACAACAAAAGGGCTTATGAGTACCGACACAACAAAAAAAATAAAAAAAGAACATAGCTGAAGTATTTAAAATCAGTTCAGATAATATAAGAGTTACATCAGGAGGAACCTATGAATAATTTTATTAAAATGTTTAAAGACAACAAAAATCTTAAATATGCGGTAAACATATTTATATTGCTTGTTATCATTTCTTTGATACTTAATTTTGACACCACGAAAATAACAGGTAATTTCTCCGATGCAAAGACAGTTTATGTGAACACTCAGGAAGACTTAACAGACAGCTATGTACAATCATTGGAAAAGAGGTTAGAAGAAATACTGGGGAAAATAGAAAATATGAAAAGCGTCGATGTCATGATTTACACAAAGAAAACTCCGGAAATGGAGCCTGTTTATGATGAAAACATAAGCAATGAAACAAATATTGAAGTGAACAGCGACGGTACAAGAAGAGAGGTGAAAAGTGAGACCAGACAAAGTCAAGTTGTTCTGGGAGGCGATAACCAAGTAGTGGAAAAAACTTATCAATACCCTGAAATTTCAGGAGTTTTAGTAGTTGCAGATTATAGAGGAAGTAAAGATATTTATGCTGTTCTGGCTAACAGCGTAAAGACTTTATTAGATATCAAATTAAATGATATTGAAATAATTTTATCAGAAATGAACTAAGGGGGTAATTATGATTATGAAAAAAGAAACACTGGTTTTTATAACTTCTTTGGCAATAATATTTATTATTGGCTATGTGAATTTGACCATGTCTCCGAAGGACACCTTTGATGCTGATGATTACGCACAGGTTGTAGCACCAGGGGCAGATACACTAGAGGAAGACATTGCTGAATTTGTAGAAGGTGAAGAAAATACCGCAGGTGAAGAAGTTGCAGAAGATGAAACTCCGGTTGAAACTTCTGAAGGTGAAGCTGTAAAAGAAGACTTTGAAACTGCTGAATCAGAAGATACTGAAGAAGAATCAGACTATGAAATTCTTGGTGATATAACTGACATTACAGACATGAATTCAGCTGCAGCTTCTTCTACAGGCATTTTAGATACACTCAGTGCCAGCTTTTCAAGTTTCAAGCTAAATAAAGAAAAGAAAAACATGGACGTTGTTGATCATCTTGAAGAAAGCATAAGCAATGCTTCAATATCTGAAGATACAAAAAAACAGTTTGAATCACTTCTTTTAAACAAGAATTCTTACATAGAAGCGGAACAAAATATTGAAATAATGCTTCAGTCTAAGGGATACAATGAGACAGTGGTAATAGTAGACTCTGACACTGTAAAAGTTGTTACAAATGAAACTATTGAACAGGCTGATGCAACAAAGATTCTTGATGTAATAGTTTCAGAAACAGAATATACGCCTTCTCAAATAAAAATAGTGAAATTTGATAATATTGATTTGTAAAAATTTTCAACTTCTGATATACTGATTTAAGGAGGTGCTAATATGAATAATGAAACTTTTGAATATGGCCAGGTAAAGATTTCTGACGATGTTGTAATAATCATTGCTGGTATTGCAACCAGCGGAGTTAAAGGCGTAAGTACTGCCCGCACGGGTGTAGCTGAAGGAATTTCAAACTTATTTTCAAAGAACAATTACTCTAAGGGAATAAAAGTAGAAATAAATGAAAATACTGTTGTTTTAGACATTTTCATAAATGTGGAATATGGCTACAAAATCAGCGAGGTAGCAAAAGAAGTTCAGGCAGCTGTTAAAAAGGAAATAGAAACAATGACAGATTTGCAAGTGGCTTCCGTTAATGTACATGTGCAGAATATAATACAGGAAAAAGAAAAAGATAAAGAAAAAGAAATTGTTGAATCTGATTTAACAATTGAATAATATAACAATATAGATTGACAATTATTAATTGTCAATCTATAATTGTTTGTTACATAAGCATTTTGTTACAAGAATTAACGGAGGAAATATGAAACGAAAAGATACAAGAGAAGAAGCAGTTAAAATAGCATATTGCATGGATGTGAACAAGGAATTTGACAAAATCTGTCCGTCCAGATATGTTGAGCATTTTGAACTTGATGATGTGGATATGGAATATCTCAACAAAACAATAAGTGACATGATTGATCACATGGATGAAATTGACAAAAATATTACTGATAATTCAAAAGATTGGAAAATAACAAGGATTGCTAAAGTAGATCTTGCGGTTTTACGAGTTGCTCTTGCTGAACTATTATACAATGAAAGCATTCCAGACAGTGTTTCAATTAATGAGGCTGTTGAAATAAGCAAGAAATATTCAAGCGATGATTCACACAAGTTCATCAACGGAATTCTCGGCACAGTTGTAAGGAACAAGAAATGACAGAATATGTGCTTGGCATTGACACAAGTGCATACACCACATCTATTGCATTGGTTGATGCAAATAATAACAAAATTGTTGCAGACAAAAGAAAGGTTCTTCTGGTTCCTTTTGGACAAAAAGGTCTCAGGCAGCAGGACGCAGTTTTTCAGCACCTTAAAAACTTCCATGAGCTATACGGAGAAATAGAAACAGATTTTAAAAACATTAAGACTGTTGCCGTAAGTTCAAGACCAAGAAATATTGACGGATCGTACATGCCCGTGTTCACAGTTGGTCAGAATTATGGAAAAATAATTGCCAAAACCTTAGACTGCAGCTATATTGAGTATTCTCACCAGGAAAATCATATTGCTGCTTCTTTATTTAACGGATATAAATCTATTAATGACAAAATACTTGCCATCCACATGTCCGGCGGAACAACAGAATTTTTAAGCGTTAAGAAAGCTCACAAAGGATATTCTTCTGAAATTCTCGGAGGAACAAAGGACATAACATTTGGGCAGCTCATAGACAGAATAGGAACCATGATGGAATTTCCGTTTCCTTGCGGCATTCACATGGAAAAATATTTAGAAAACAAAAAAAATGAAATTAAAATCAAGCCGCCTGCCATTAGAAAAGAGCCATACATCAACTTGTCAGGTATGGAAAACTTTTACGGCAATTTGTACACTCAAAAAAATTATTCAAAACAAGACATAATCTTTTCCTTGTTCAATTATGTTGCTGACTGCATTTTAAGCATCATTGAGCAGATAAAACATGAATTTGACTTTGAAAATATCATTATAGCCGGCGGCGTAGCATCAAACAGCACAATCAGGAATTTGATATTGGAAAATCTTAAACATGAATACAACATAATTCTTCCGCAAAGGGAAAATTCATCTGACAATGCTGTCGGAACAGCATTTCTTCCCATTATAGACAGGTGGTACAATGAAATTAAAACCTATTAAAGTTTCTGTATTAAACCAGTATATCAAAAAGTATCTCATGAGCAACTCAATTTTAAATAACCTCAGAGTAGAGGGGGAAATATCAAACATAAGAATGAGCAAGACAGGTTATACTTACTTTTCCTTGTGTGATGAAACTTCCTGTATTAATTGTGTTGCTTTTTTTGCTGATGAAATTTCAAAAAATGGAGACAAAATAATTGCCGAAGGAGAACTTTCGGTTTACGAACCAAAAGGAACATACCAGCTTGTTGTGAGAAACATTGAGAGGGTTGGTTTAGGGAAAATTCTTCTTGATCTGGAAATGCTGAAGGAAAAATTAAAAGCCCAGGGAATGTTTGACCGTAGCCGAGATATACCACTATATCCAGCAAAAATCGGAATTATAACATCAAAGTCCGGTGCTGCAATCAAAGATATTTTAAAAACATTTGAAACTGTAAAGTCAAGCTTCGAAGTTGTTGTGTACAACGTATTGGTGCAGGGAGAAAAATCAAAAGAAAATATAATAAGCGGAATAAAATACTTCAATGATACAAAAGCAGACGTAATTTTAATTTCTAGAGGCGGAGGAAGCTTTGAGGACCTTAACGTCTTCAATGACCTTAAAGTTGCCGAAGAAGTATATAAATCAGATGTTCCCGTTGTAACCGGTATAGGACATGAAACGGACCGAACGCTCACTGATTATGTGGCTGATGTGTACTGTCACACACCTACAGCTGCAGCAGAAAGAATTATAATCGGCTATAAGGATATTGAAGATAGGTTGAAAAGACTGGCGTCTTCCTTAAAACAAGGAACATACAACATGCTTAAACTTAAGTCAGCAGATTTAAAATCGTCAAAATACATCATGAAAAGTTATCTTCCTGTTGAAAATTTATATAAATTGAAAATGGAGCTTGAATCTTACAACAACATAATGAAAAATTCTGCTGTCAGAAGGCTTAAGGACTTGAACTTTGAACTTAATATTTTGCAGGAAAAGCTATCAGTGCACAATTACCTGAATAAGCTTGAAAACGGATTTGCCATAGTTTCTGATGAGGAAGGAAATGTTATAAAAAATATTGATCAGGTTGTAATTAATAGAGTACTTAACTTAAGGTTTAAAGACTTCAAAGTACAAGCAGAAACACTAAATGTGCAGGAGGTGCAAAATGAAGGATAAATACCATAGCTTTGAGAGCGCTTTAGAAGATTTGAAACGAATAGTACAGAATTTTGAAAGTGGCGAAGACATATCCATTGACGAACTGCTTAAGAATTATGAGCAGGGAATGAGTGCTTATTCTTATTGCAGCAGGAAATTGGAAGACACACAAAAAAAGATTAAGATAATTGATGAATCTTATGAATAAAAATAAAGTACGTCATACAAAATGATGAATAAAATGTAAATATTATTAAAAATATTAATTGATATTTATTAATCACTATGCTATAATTTTATTGAATTGTTCCTATATTTGTTTTTTTTTGCAGAATAATTATGTAAAGTGATGGAAGGGTATTTAATGGAAGAATATAGGCTTGATGTATATCTGCACAACAAAGGTTATGCAAGCAGCCGCGAAAGGGCTAAACAGCTCATTCAAGAAAGTTGTGTGTATGTCAATGACAAGTTGGCAGAAAAGCCTTCAATTAAGGTTACAGACGAAGATTTAATAAAAGTAAACAATATTTTCAGCTATGTAGGACGAGGGGCAGACAAACTTAAAAAAGCTGCAGAGTTTTTTAAAATTGATTTCGAAGGAATGACAGCAGTTGACATTGGTGCTTCCACCGGAGGTTTTACCGACTATCTGTTAAAACATGGAGCAAAAAAAGTATATGCCGTGGACGTTGGTCATGACCAGCTTCATGAATCATTAAAAAATGACAAAAGAGTTATCAACATGGAAGATACAAACATCAGATATGCTGATGCATCAGTGTTTGCTGAACCAATTGATATTGTTACTGTTGATGTGTCTTTTATATCTTTAAATTTAATTTTACCTAAAATTGTCGAAATCGGTCACGATAATACGAAAATTGTTGTGTTGATAAAACCACAGTTTGAAGCTGGAAGAGAAAACATAGGAAAAAATGGAATTGTCAAGGACAAGAAAGTCCATTTGATGGTTTTAAACAACATAGAAAAGTACTTGAGCAACAATGATTTACATTTAGAAAGCATTACCTATTCTCCCATAAAAGGCGGAGACGGAAATATTGAATACCTTGCTTTAATAAGCAAACACAAAAGGGATAAAAAAGCAATCAATTTCAAAGACTTAATAAAAGAAGCTTTTGAAATATTATAAAAAATTTATGAGGTGACAAATGAAAAAGTATACCAGACAATCAAAAATTCTTGAGCTTATTTCAAAGAGAGAAGTTGAAACTCAGGAAGAACTTGCCGAAGGTTTGAAAGCCATGGGCATTGACGTAACACAAGCCACTATTTCCAGAGATATTAAGGAATTAAGACTTGTTAAGGTTATGTCAAAAAACGGAAAATACAAATATGCTACAATCGGACAAAGCCAGGAAGGCATCACTGACAGACTGTACAAAATTTTCGAAAACTCCGTTGTTTCAATTGACAATGCCATGAACGTAGTTGTTATTAAGACAATACCCGGAGCTGCACAAATATGCGCATCTGCCATTGATTACATGGGCGTTGACGAAATTGTAGGCACATTGGCAGGAGATGACACAGTATTTGTTGCAATCAGATCCTTAGAAAGTGTTGAATATGTGCTTCAGGAATTTAAAAAGAATATAAGATAATGGTGATAATATGCTGATAAGTTTAAACATCAGCAATTTTGCTGTGTTTGAAAATGAAACTATTAACTTTGAAAACGGATTTAATGTTTTCACTGGAGAAACAGGTTCCGGTAAATCAGTTTTAATTGAAGCTTTGTCTCTTATATTAGGAGAAAGATCTTCTAAAGACTTAATAAGAAAAGGTAAGAAAAGTGCACTGATTGAAGCAATTTTTGACATATCAGGAAATAAATATCTCGAAGAGTTTTTAGAAAGCAACAACATTGAAATAAGCCAGGAAGATTATCTTATAATTTCAAGAGAATTACTTGAAAACGGAAAAAGCATAAATAAGATCAATACAAGAACAGTACCTCTTAATATGTTAAAAGAAGTTGGGAAGTACCTAATAGACATATACGGACAGTTCGGCCATGAAAGTTTATTTAAAAAAGAAAATCACATAATTCTTCTTGATAGTCTTGTTCAAAGGGAATTGAGCCCATTATTTGAGGTATATTCAAGTCTGTATTCAGAGCACAGCAAAAAATGCCGTGAAATCGAAACAATAAAAGATAAGCTTGAAAACAAGGATCTTAAAATTGAGCAGCTCAACTATGAAATCAATGAAATTGAAGAGGCCGATTTGAAGGCAGAAGAAGAGGATGAACTTCTGAAGGAAATTAAAAAGCTTTCAAATGTACAGGAAATAAAAGGTTCTCTTTATGAGGCAAATAAAATTTTAAGTGCCAGTGCCGGCATGAATAACGTTTACAGTCTACTGAACAAAATCAAAAGCTATGATGAAAAGCTGGAAAGTTTTCTTTCAAGGCTTGAAATAATACTTGAAGAACAGCAGTTTTTTGCTCATGACATAAGGGATTATTCAGAAAAGCTTGATCTTGATGAAAGCAAGCTTAATTTCATTGAAAATAGAATGTCTCTCATAAGCAGGCTCAAAAGGAAGTACGGTTATTCTATTGATAAAATAATTGAATACAAAAATTCTTCACAGGAAGAATTAAACATACTTACTGAAGCAGAAACAAAACTAAGCATGTTGGTAAAAGAAAAAGACATACTATATAAAGACTTAAAAAAATGCGCAGAAGAAATTTCAAAAATAAGAAAAAATGCAGCTTCAATGCTTGAAAAACAAATACTGAAGGAACTGGACGACCTTAACATGAAAAACATTAAGTTTAAGGTTGATACACAAAAAAGAAATTCTTTTGCAGCTGACGGCATTGACCAAGTGGAGTTTTTAATATCCACAAATGTGGGAAGCGATTTAAATTCCGTTCAGAAAGTTGTATCAGGAGGAGAAGCCTCACGAATAATGCTTGCATTCAAAAAAATTACAAGCGATATTGAAAGTGATCAAACCATGATTTTTGATGAAATTGATTCAGGCATCAGCGGGAAGACTTCTCAGATGTCAGGTATAAAAATGAATTACATTTCTGCTAAGCATCAGGTTATTTGCGTTACACATTCACCGCAAATTGCATCAATTTCAAAAAATCATTTTTTCATTGAAAAAAAAGTTGTTGGAGATAATACTTACAGCACTGTAAGAAAGCTTGATGAAGAAAATAAAATTTATGAAATCGCAAGACTTTTAAGCGGCATGAAGATTACAGACAAATCTCTTAACAATGCCAAAGAACTCATAGAATCCAACAACAATATTCAATAATTTAACGAATTTTTCTCCTGCAGTTAAACCTTTAAGTATGATTTCATAAATATTAACTCTAAACTATAGAATAAATTAATAGCCACATGGAGAAATTAAGGATAAAACTTTAAGGAGAGCAAGATGAAAAATTTCGCTAGAAGAGTTTTATTCTTTATTTTTTTTATTGCTTCGCTTCTGACAGCTGTTTATCTCGGATTTGATCTTAAGACACATCCATATGTATTAACAAAACTCGAGACAGTATCAGAAACAGAAGGTAAGTATGTAATTCCAGGAGGGCAGACAATAGGTGTTGAATTAAAAACAGAAGGAGTATTGGTTGTAGGCCTGGCTGATATAGTAAATACTGAAAATTTATCAACATCACCTGCAAAACTTGCAGGAGTTCAATTGGGTGATAAAATTTTAGAAATAGACTCTCTTCGAATTGGAAACACCGACGACATACTTAATTACACAGCAATTGAAGGAGTAAAAAATTACGACTTCAAAATTGAAAGAGCAGGTAAATTAATGAATGTAGACGTAACTCCTGTTCAAATATACAACAGCGATGAAATAAAGTTTGGTTTTTGGGCAAGAGATGACATTGCAGGAATAGGAACAGTAACATTTATTGATCCCGACACTGGTAAATTCAGCGCCATAGGACATGGAATTTCCGATTCTGACACAGGCACACTCATTGATATTGAAACAGGTACAATTTCCAAGGCAAACATAACAAGCATTAAACTTGGAAAAAAGGGAGAACCAGGTGAAATTATAGGTTATATCTTAAAGAATGAAACCAGCCTTGGTACTGTTGAAAACAACACGGATTTTGGAATATACGGCAAAATAAATGAAAAAAGCATGGGTTATTTCAGCAAAGATTTAATTGAAGTAGGTAAAAAGGAAGAATTGAAACTTGGTCCAGCAAAAATCTATTCTTGTGTCAACAATGAAATACAGGTTTATGATATTGAAATTACAAAAATCTTTTACCAGAACAAACCAGATGAAAAAAGCTTTGTGATTAAAATTGTGGATCAGGATTTGCTTGAACTAACAAACGGAATAATACAAGGGATGAGCGGATGCCCCATCATTCAAAACAACAAAATTGTTGGAGCTGTAACTCATGTGTTCATGAACGACCCTACTAAAGGATACGGAATATATATAGAGTGGATTTTTGATGAAATTTACAATACACATTAAAAAAATATTATTTTTGGTATATTTTGTAAAAATGTAATATAATTAGAGTAAAGAGACTGAAAAACAATGTTTTATAGGGTTTTAGAAAAATTTATAAATTATTAAAAATATTTTAAAAAAAGGGTTTTTAGTTTTCCTGCGTATATTGATATGAGAAATATATTTTAGATCAGGGGGATTTACTAAATGTTAAAAAAAGTTAGAGTTGTAATTGCCGATGACAACAAGGAATTCAGATTGATATTAAAGGATTTCTTAATCAGCAAAAATGTATTTGATGTGGTTGAAATGGCAGATGACGGATTAAAAGCTCTTGAGGCAGTTGAAAAGTATGAGCCTGACATCCTGATTCTGGATATTATAATGCCACATCTTGATGGACTGGGTGTATTGGAGAAACTTCACAAAAAAGAATTGAAGAAGTTTCCGAAGGTTATCATTTTATCAGCAGTAGGTCATGACAAGGTTACTCAAAGAGCAATTAACATGGGTGTTGAGTATTACATTGTCAAACCATTTAATTTTGAATCTTTTGCAGACAGACTGATTCAGATTTCTGAACTGGAAACTTCAAAAGTTCAAAATAAGAGCAAAGAAATAGCATATAATGAGAAAGTGAACGAAGAACTGAGTCTTGAAGTGAAGATCACTGAAATTCTCCATGAAGTTGGAGTTCCTGCTCACATAAAGGGGTACCAGTACTTAAGGACATCCATAATTGATGTAGTTAATAATGTCGAACTTCTAGGAGCAATCACAAAAGAACTGTATCCTATGATAGCTCAGAAATACACCACTACTCCAAGCAGAGTTGAACGTGCTATAAGGCATGCAATTGAAGTGGCATGGACAAGAGGAAAAATTGAAACAATAAATAACATTTTCGGCTACACAATTCATAATAACAAGGGTAAACCAACTAATTCAGAATTTATTGCCATGATAGCCAACAAGCTTCGTCTTGAGCAAAAAGTTTCTTAAATTAGCAACAGATTTTTGGAATTATAATAATTTTTCTTTGCTCCTTGTCCATGGCAAGGAGTTATGTGTATTTCATAATTGGGCTTGACAAAAACCCTTATAATTATTACAATTAAGCGAACATCAAAAAATTTTGCAAATAAAATTGGAAAATTAGGTAAATTGCAAGAATTTGCAGGAGGCAATTTTGAATACTGAAATTACAGTAAAAAGTGAAAAGATTTTTGAAGGCAGAATGATTAATTTAAGAGTGGATACTGTCGAGCTGGAAAATCAGAAATATGCAAAAAGAGAAATTGTTGAACATAAAAGCGCATCAGCTATTGTTGCAATAAACGATAAAAATGAAATGCTTTTAGTAAGACAATACAGAAAAGCAATCGAAGATTTCATTTATGAAGTTCCGGCAGGAATAATGAACATTGCCGAAGAACCTGATGAATGTGCATTGAGAGAACTAAAAGAAGAAACGGGATATGAAGCAGACATAATAAATTCTATTTTTGAATTTTATACATCCCCTGGTTTCACCAATGAAAAAATATACTTGTTCAAGGCTGAAAACTTGACTTTCACATCAACAAAATTTGATGAAGATGAGTTTATTGAAACAATAGCTGTAAGCAAGGAAGAAGCTAAAAAAATGGTGGAAACAGGAAGAATAAATGACAGTAAGACATTAATAGCAATGCTTTACTGGATTAATGAAAATTAAAAATGAGAATTAAACCTTCTGTACAAGCATATATTGTAAAAAGAGCAGGAGGTTTTTTTTATGAACAATACACTGAAGAAACTGGTTAGATCGGAAAACAAAAGACTCTTATATTTAACAATAATTTTAATCATTTCCCTAATATTATCAGCACTTATTTACATATTAACAGGATCAAAAGCAGCAATAAGCATAAACTACGAAAGCATAAGCAAAATGTTGTTTATGGAAGTTTTTATTATGACCTTGAAACGAAATTTAATATATTTTATAGCAATAATTCTTCTAACATGCATGGGTCAGGGCAAAATCATAAACTTATTGTTTATTCTTATAAGCATTTATTACGGCTTATCTATCATCTATCTTATCCGAACTCTCAACATGGACGTGAAATATTTCGTTCTTAACTTCACGGATTACTTTGTGTTTTTTCCCATACTTTTTTATTTCACATTTGTTTCAAGCACCATATCCAAATATACAAAAAAGACAAAAAACATAGAGACTATTTCCCATAAATTTGATATAATTATAAATAGTTATATAAAACTTTCTTTAATATACATATTATTTGTAGTTGCATACAGCTTCGTCTATAGTTATTATATATTGATATTAAGCAGATTGTGGTGAGATAATGGAAAACAGCATTGAAAATTATAAACATTACCTGAATTTAAAACGACTGAGCCCAAATACAGTGAGCTCATATATTTATGATATTAACAGTTTCAAGGATTATTTAAACGATAATTACAATCTTGATATTACAAAAACCAGAAAAGCTCAGATATTGACATACTTGGTTAATCTGCAAAAACAGGGCAAAAGTTCTTCTACTATATCAAGGACTATTTCTGCATTGAAAAACTTTTTTGAATTTCTGAAAAAGGAAAAGTACATAGAGGACAACCCTGCCACAAGCATTCACAGCCCAAAACAAATCAAAAAAATACCGTCTGTGCTGTCTGAGGATGAAGTGAGTCAGCTAATGAAAATTGCTGATATAACCACATTCAAAGGAAGCCGTGACAGTGCCATACTTGAACTGTTGTATTCATCTGGAATAAAGGTTACAGAACTCATTAACATAAAAATCAGCCATATAAACTTAAATGCGGGCATAATAAACATAGAAGGATCTAAGGAAAGAATTGTTCCATTGAGCCAATATGCGAAAAATGCAATCACAAACTATTTGAACAACTTCAGAAACACACGCTGCAAGGACCATATTGACTTTTTGTTTGTGAACATAGACGGAGAACCAATTTCAAGACAGGGAATATGGAAAATACTTAAATTTTACGAAAAAAAAGCAAATCTTACAAATGAGCTTTCACCGCAGATATTAAGGAATTCTTTTGCTGTCCATCTTTTGTCTCACGGTGCGGATTTAGGAACTGTACAGGAGCTTATGGGTCTGTCTAGTTTTGCAGCTGCACAGAATTATTTGGGAAGTGTAGAATTTAAATCATTGGAAGTGTTTAAAAAGACATTTCCGAGAGTATAATATATGTATAAAATGTATAAATGAAACTTTCTTATTTCATAAGGACATTTATAATAGCAATATGAAGGAGAAGAATATGATAAAAAGAGCAGTATTGATAGTACTAGACAGCGTCGGTATCGGTGAACTGCCTGATGCGGCAGATTACGGCGATGTTGGCAGCAACACAATTAAAAATATTTATATGAATGTTGAAAATTTTTCCCTGCCTAATTTGGAAAAAATGGGGCTTTTAAATATAGTCGGAAACGAAGACATAAATAAGAACCACAAGTTCACTGGCACGGTTGCAAAATGCAACGAAAAGTCAAAGGGCAAGGATACAACTACAGGACACTGGGAAATCAGCGGCCTGGTTCTTAAACATCCATTTCCAACGTATCCTAAGGGGTTTCCGGATGATTTCATAAAAGAATTTGAAGAAAAAGTTGGAAGAAAGACTATTGGAAATTATCCTGCTTCAGGAACAGAAATAATAAAAGAACTTGGTAAAGAACATGTGGATACAGGAAATCTCATTGTTTACACATCTGCAGATTCTGTTTTTCAGATTGCAGCTCACGAAGATGTTGTTCCTCTTGATGAACTATACAAAATATGTGAAACAGCAAGAGCTCTTCTTCAGGGTGAACACGGAGTAGGAAGGGTAATAGCAAGACCATTCACAGGAACTGAAGGAAATTATACAAGAACAGGCAACAGAAAAGATTTTTCTCTGATTCCTCCGCATGATACAATGCTTGATTACATCAAAAACAGCGGCAGGGAAGTATATGCAATAGGTAAAATTGAAGACATATTTGTGAACAAAGGAATTACAAGATCAAATCATACCAAGAACAACAAAGAAGGAATAGAAGCTACAATTTCAGCTCTGAAAGAAGATTTTGAAGGACTGATATTCACGAACCTTGTTGACTTTGACATGATTTACGGACACAGAAATGACGTTGAAGGATATGCGCAGGCTCTTAAATATTTTGATGATAAACTTCTGGAAATAACAGCAAATCTTAAGGACGATGACGTTCTTATTATTACTGCTGACCACGGCTGCGATCCTACAACGGAAAGCACTGACCATTCCAGGGAATATATTCCGCTTCTTGTGTTCGGAAAAAATATAAAGGAAAATAACAACCTTGGAATTGTTGACTCATATGCATCTATTGGAAAGACAATACTTGATATTTTTAAAATAGAAAATCATATAGAAGGAACAAGTTTTCTGGGAAATATATTGAGTTGATTTTCCAGGAAATAGACTAAATTACAACATTTTCGACAAAATACAAGTATTTTGTTTAATTAATAAACAAATTGTAATTAATATGGAAGCAGAAGTTTTTAAAAGAGATGTAATCATGCTGTTTCTTCATTGATAATTTCAAAAAATTCATCTATGAATGCAGTACAATTGTATATATGAGCTAAATATGGTTATTATAAATCATAAAAAGGAGGTACTTTTTATGAAGAAATTTATAGCCATATTTTTTTTGATGCTTTTAGCGGCAAATACTGCTGTTATTCCGGTGTACGGTCTTGAAGCAGGCAGTCTTCAATCTCGTTCAGCAGTGCTTATAAATGCCGATGACGGTCAGGTATTGTTTGAAAAAAACATGAGTGACAAGATGGCACCAGCAAGCATAACAAAAATAATGCTTTTGCTTTTAATTTCAGAAAAAATGGATAATGGTGAAATAAAATTAGAACAGGAACTTACAATTTCTGAAAACGCAGCGGGCATGGGAGGCAGCCAGATTTATCTTGAAGCCTATGAAACACAGACAGTGGAAAATATGCTTAAGGCTATATCCATGCGTTCGGCAAACGACGCTTCAGTGGCCATGGCTGAATTCATGTACGGTTCTGTTGAAGGATGCGTTAAGGCGATGAATGACAGAGCAAAGGAACTTGGAATGAACAACACACATTTTGTGAATGTAACAGGATTACCTGAGCCAGAACATCTGACAACTGCATATGATATTGCATTAATGACAAAAGAGTTACTGAAGTATGATTATGTAAACGAATATATGCTTACATGGATGGATTCAGTATACGTTGGAAAAGAAAAGGATTCAGAACAGGTTCTTGTAAACACAAACAGGTTAATAAACAACTATGAAGGTCTTTTAGCAGGCAAGACCGGATTTACAAATGAAGCAAAATACTGCCTTTCTGCAGCAGCCAAAAGAAACGACACAACTCTAATTGCAGTTGTTCTGGGCAGCGACACAACAAAAATAAGGTTTGCTGAAATTCAAAAGATTCTTAACGAAGGATTTGCAAATTACAAAAACATCATATTCCATTCAAAGGGTGATGTTATCAGAACTTCACCTGTATACTGCGGCGAAAATGATGATTTTAACGTTGTGAGCGAAGAAAATATCTACTATTTTACAGAAAGTAATTGCAAGGCTGAAGATTTTAATTTAGAATATGTATTAGAAGAAAATTTAAAAGCTCCTTTAAGCAAAGATATTGCCATAGGAAAAGCAGTCTTGTACAAAGATGGTAAAATGTTGGGCGAGTACAAACTGTATCCTGAGAAAGACATTGAAAAGGAAAACTTTTTTAAATTTTATCTAAATAATGTGTTAGAGAACATAATAAGATAACAGAGGTTAAAAATGGAATATTCTGTAAACATCAACGTGTTTCAAGGCCCTTTCGATTTATTGTACCACCTTATTGAGAAAAAGGAAATCGACATATACGATATCCCCATAGCTGAAATAACAGATCAATACATCGAATATCTTGAACAAATGATGCAGTTTAACATGAATGTGGCCAGCGAATTTATTTTAATGGCATCTACTCTCATTGAAATAAAATCACAGATGTTGCTGCCTCAAAAGGAAAAGAGTGAGGACCCCAGGCAGGAACTTGTCAACAAACTTTTGGAATACAAGTTGTTTAAGGATGTTTCAGAAACTCTTAAAAAATATGAAGATGAAAGCAGTTACTATTTTTCAAAGCCAAAGGAAGAACTGGCCCTCACTTCAGATGTGAAGGTAGAACAGCTTTCATTGAATGAAATAAACATTTATGAGCTGTACAATGTATTTTTGTCGCTTATAAAAAATCAAAACATAAAAATAGTTACAGAGGACACTTTCAAGGTCTACAGGGAAAATTACAGCGTGAAAGACTGTGTTGACGAACTGCTGAAAAAGTTAAAATTATCAGGCCGTGTGTCTCTGTTTTCAACATTCAGAGAAAAACAGCAGATTACAAAGGAATATGTCATTACAACTTTCCTGGCAGTGCTGGAAATTTCAAACAAACAAGGAATGAAAATATATCAAGACAATACATACAGCGACATCATAATAATCGCTGCATAGGAGAAATAATGAATATTAAAAGTGTGTTAGAAAGCCTTCTTTTTGCATGGGGCGAACCGTTGAACATCAATGAAATTTCAAGAATACTGGATATGTCCACCGGCAATGTTAACCATATACTGGAAGAAATGATGATTTCATTCAACCAAGATACAGACAGAGGCCTGGTAATACAAAAATTCGGCAATTCGTATCAGATAACAACAAAAAAAGAAAATTATGACTTTATTCAAAGCCTTCTTCAGACAACAGTAAACAAGAGCCTTTCAACAGCAGCTATGGAAACATTGTCCATAATTGCTTACAAGCAGCCTGTTACAAAAGTAGAAATCGAGCTTATTCGAGGAGTCAAATGCTCAAACGTAATCAAAGGACTTCTTGATAAAAACCTTATAAAGGAAGTTGGCAGACTTGACAAACCTGGAAGACCTGCCATTTATTCCACAACTGATGAGTTTTTAAGGCATTTTGGATTAAATTCAATTAACGAACTTCCTGCACTGAAAATAGAAACAGAAGAGGAGAAAAAAGCAACGTAGGACGTTGCTTTTATTTTTAATATGGGAATATGGATAATTTTGTTAACAGTCGGGGGACTTTTATTTGTGTATTTCAACGTTAAAATATGGTGCAAACTAAATGTTGCATCGTCTTTTGTATGCCTGAACATATACATGATACTTTTCAGAAAAAAACATTACATTTACAAAAAAGTATTTTACTCGGTTTTTGCAGAAAAAATACTATCAAGGTACAAAAGAACAAAATCAGTAAAGAAGGTTAAAGCACATTTTGATTACATTCATTATGTAAGAAAGTATGCGAGAAAAATCATGAAGGCATTCATAATAAAGAACATATCTTTATATCCCGAGATTCGTGATGATTCTTCAACATTTGCACTGGAATTTGTTGTAGTGAACAATATTTTAAAAAAATCTCTGCTTAACGAATAATGTTTATTTCTCCTTTTTTAGGGCATACTGTATTAAAATGAAAACAGAAAGGGGATAAAAATGAGCAACGACATAGAAAGCATCATTAAAACAACTTTAGACAACATCAACAATCTTACTGAGAACGAAAAACTCATAAGCAGCAAGATAAATTATGACAACACAAACTATCTTGCTATTTCAAAACTAAACATGAATTTCGTAATTGGCGGAAGTGACATTGACAAAAAATTCCGTTCAGTGGATTTGAAACCTTTTGCCGGAGCAGCATATGTAAATTTGCAGTTAAATCCGCAAGTTCTCATATATGAATCGCCAAACAAAGATGTAAGGACCATCAACATCAATAATGAAACAACATCTACAGATTTGACATCGTCCATTATGAACATCATGACATTCATTAAAGATGTAAGGGAGAAAAAGGAAAGTGAAATATAGATATAAAGTCTTTGTTTTAATTTTTGCTTTTTCATTGATTGCCTGTAAGACAGTCCAAGCAATTCCTTCTTCGGCAGCTAGGTCCTACATAGTCATTGATGCTGATTCCGGAAGGATTATTGGCTCAAGAAATGCAGATGAGAAACTTCCCATTGCCAGCACCACAAAAATAATGACAACTATTTTATCAATAGAAAACTCAGGTAATCTTGAAAGAAAAATCGAAGTTCCAGCCTCATGCACCGGAATTGAAGGTTCAAGCCTTTATCTTAGGCCAAGGCAGATGGTTTCCATAATGGATTTGCTGTACGGAACAATGCTTCGTTCAGGCAATGACGCAGCTGAAACACTGGCTACATTTGCAGGAAGAAACAGCACTGAAGGATTTGTCGCCATGATGAATGACAAGGCTGCTGAAATCGGTGCATACAATACCAACTTCGTTAATCCAAGCGGTCTTCATGATGACAACCACTATTCAACGGCTTATGATTTGGCAATTATAAGCCAGTATGCAATGAAAAACAATTTGTTCAAACAAATAGCTTCTTCGGTGAAGTATTCGGCAAAAAGCCTGAATACAACTCTGTACAATAAAAATAAAGTTGTTTATCAGTACCAGTACGGAAGCGGCATTAAAATAGGATACACAAAAGCTGCAGGCAGATGCCTTGTAGCTTCGGCAGAAAAAGAAGGCACTGAAATAATTGTTGTTGTTTTAGATGACCAATACTGGTTCAACGACAGCTATGCCATGTTTGACTGGGTATTTGAAAATTACAAGAGCTATCAAATAGTGGAAAAGGGACAGTATGCAGGAAAAGCTCCTGATGGAAAACCGGTATTCATAAATGACACTTTCTGCTATCTCCTCACAGAAGAAGAAAAAAAAGAAATACGCTTTGAAACTGATATTACAGTTCCGTTTTTGTTAAGTGGCATGGATATCCTATCATGCGGAACATACAGCATTTACCTGGGAGATGAAGTAATACACACAGGAAATCTTTACTCCAATTAAGAATTAATAATTAAGAGTTAAGAATTATTAGATTAAAATTTAGGCATAGCCTAAATTTTTTTTCCTTTAATTCTTAATTCTTCACTCTT
>NZ_CANG01000907.1:0-7633 GCF_000309315.1 Sedimentibacter sp. B4 | reverse complement strand
GGGTTAGGGCATAAAAAAAGACTGCATTTTTCACAGTCTCATTTCGGCTATTAATTTGCTTTAACTTGTTGTACAAGGCTTGTGAATCCAGCTGGATCATAAACTGCCATTTCAGACAACATTTTTCTGTTGATTTCTATGTTGTTAGTTTTCAAAAGATTTATGAATTTGCTGTATGACAAACCGTTTTGTCTAGCTGCAGCGTTGATTCTTGCAATCCAAAGCTGTCTGAATTCTCTCTTTCTTAACTTTCTTCCTACATATGCATATGACAGTGATTTCATTACTGCCTGGTTAGCTGTTTTATATAATTTACTCTTTGCTCCGTAGTATCCTTTAGCAAGTTTCAATACTTTTCTATGGTTTTTCTTAGCATTTACAGCTCTTTTAATTCTTGCCATTTTGTTTTCCTCCTGTGTCCAATCTTATTAATATGGTAGTATTTTACTGATTCTGTCCATGTCTGCACTTGATAATAATGTGCTTTTTCTTAAGTTTCTTATAGATTTAGAAGCTTTTTTCCCTGTAAAGTGATTTTTTCCAGCTCTAGACCTCTTAATTTGTCCACTTCCAGTTTTAGAAAATCTTTTTGCCGCTGATCTGTTAGTTTTTACTTTTGGCATAACAGTTCCTCCTTAATGTTATTTTTTTGGTGCTAAAAACATTGTCATGTTTTTGCCCTCAACTATTGGTAATTTGTCTATAGTAGAATATTCAGATGTCATCTCAGCAAACTGCATCAACACAACTCTTCCTGCATCCATGTGTCCGAGCTCTCTTCCTCTGAAACGCACAACTACTTTTACCCTGTCGCCGTCTTCAAGGAATTTCGACGCATTCTTTGCCTTAACAGCAAGGTCATGTTCCTCAATATTCGGAGTCATTCTGATTTCTTTTATATTGATTACTTTTTGCTTCTTCTTAGATTCTTTCTCTTTTTTAGCCTGAGCGTACTTGTATTTTCCGTAGTTCATGATTCTGCAAACCGGAGGTTCTGCAGTTGGTGATACATTCACCAGATCCAGTTTCTTGGTTTCTGCAATCTTCAATGCCTCTTTTGTACTGATTACGCCCAGCTGGCTCCCATCAGAGTCAATGACTCTTACTTCCTTTTCACGAATTTGTTCGTTAATTTGAAGTTCTTTTATAATTTACACCTCCTAAGTATAAACTGAAACTTATTTCCTGCTTTATTATTTATAAAATAAAAAAGACAGCCCAATCACCGCTATCTTAAACAACACAAAGTAAGTGTATGTATTTATTAACCATACTGGCAGTAATAATAACGCCGTAAGGTGAGAAGCGGTCACTTCTTCTTGAATCCTTATTTAGTATATACAACATTACAATAATTGTCAACAATTATTTATTATAAAATGTTATAAGTTTTTTGGTTATGGAAATGATAATTTCATCATCATTATAACATAACATCATGAGGAGGTAAAATGAAAAAAAATAAATATTTATTTTAACAATTTCTTTTGTTGTATATAATATTATTATTTTAATAGTATCAGATAAATATTCCATACCGTTAATATTTTTTCTGCCCATGCTTTTATATGCTGCTTTTATGATAAAATCCATGAAAAGATCAGGCAAAAAAAACGACAACAGCTCAAACATGTTCCCTGAAGAGTCAAATGAAACTGTGTCTTCAACAACCTATTTTGAAAAAAAGAAAACCGAAGAGCCGAAAATACAAATTGGATTTGATGATGTTGCAGGTCTTGAGGAAATCAAGGATGATTTAATGGATGTCATTGATTTTTTAAACAATGAAGACAAATACAAATCCATGGATGCAAAAGTTCCAAGAGGAATACTCTTGTACGGTCCTCCGGGAACAGGCAAGACTTTAATTGCTAAGGCTATTGCAGGAGAAGCAAAAGCAACATTCATATATTCAAGCGGTTCTGAATTCGTTGAAAAATATGTTGGTGTTGGAGCAAAAAGAGTAAGGATGATATTTGAACGAGCAAGAAAAGAAGCTCCCAGCATCATATTCATAGATGAAATTGATGCTCTTGGTGCCAAGAGAAACTCTGAAAGCAACAATGAAAAAGACCAGACATTAAACCAGCTGTTAATAGAACTTGACGGTTTCAACAACACGAGCAATGTAATTGTTGTTGCTGCAACCAACCGCATGGATTTGCTTGATGAAGCACTACTGAGGCCGGGACGTTTTGACCGCAAAATTTATGTGGGTAACCCCAATTACTATTCAAGGCTGAAAATTCTAGAAGTGCACACAAAGAACAAACCTCTTGACAAAAAAGTACTTCTTAAGGACATTGCCACAAAGACTCATGGTTTTTCAGGCGCACAGCTTGCAAACATTGCAAACGAAGCCGCTCTTAAAGCAATAAAAGACAAAAGCAAAAAAATAAACAGCGAAAACTTTGAATTTGCAATTGAAAAAGTTGCTGCTGGACTTGAAATCAGGCATTCAACTGTTTCAGAAAAAGAAAAAAGGATAGTTGCCTACCATGAAGCAGGTCATGCAGTTGCAGCTAAAATTCTAAACATCGACAAGGTGCAGAAAATATCCATAATACCAAGAGACAAGGCTTTGGGGTATGTTTTGAAATTCCCCACAGAAGACAAATACTTATATACTAAAAAGGAACTGTGCGATAAGGTTGCAGTACTTTTAGCCGGAAGAGCTTCCGAAGAAGTGTTCTTAGGTGAAGTATCTACGGGAGCTTCCAATGACATAAAAGAATCCACAAACATTGTGTATGAAATAATCTGCAGCTACGGCATGGGTAAAAACACACAGAATACATGTATAGATGAAAGGGTCTTCAAATATTATCTTGACAGCATAAAAGATGAAGTTGCAGACATGATAAAGGAAACATATGAACGAGCACTACACACCATAAGGGAAAACAAGCAGGTTGTTGAAAAGGTGGCAGAATACCTCATTAAAAATGAAACAATGAATGCAGACCAGCTTGATGAACTCATGGAAGACACAAAGAAGAAAAAAGTGCTAGTTTAATTCAATGAAGAATTAAGAGCTAATAAAAATGAAGAATTAAGAGTTAAGAGTGAAGAATTAAATGAAAAAACTGGACGGCTTTGACGTCCAGTTTCAATTAATTCTTAATTATTAAATCTTCATTCTTAATTATTTAAGGTAGTCCATTGGTTGAGTTCTTACACCGTTTATTCTGACTTCAAAGTGAAGGTGATTTCCGGTTGAATATCCTGTTGAACCTACAGCCGCAATTGTTTCGCCTCTTGAAACTGCTTGTCCCTTGCTTGCATATAATTTTGAGCAATGGCCATACAATGTTGCAATTCCGCCGCCATGGTCAACTATTATGTAATTTCCGTATGAATAATGCCATCCTGCAAAAATTACTACTCCGTCATTTGCCGATACTATTGCTGTTCCGTAAGGAGCTGCTATATCTGTTCCTCCGTGACTAGACCAAACACCTGTTATAGGGTCAGCTCTTCCACCAAAGTTTGATGTCACTCTGTATTGTCCAGGAACAGGCCATGCCATTTCGCCGCCTGCGTACTCAACTGCTCGCTGAGCTGCTATAATGTCTTTTTCAATCTGAGCAGACTGTGCTTCCATGGCAGCTTCCTGTCTTTGAATTTCTGCTAAATTGCTTTGAAGTTTTGACATATATGTTTCTTTTGAACGCGAAGCAATTTCAACTTCATTTTGCTTTGCAGCCAATTGGTTTATAACTTGAGTAAGTTCAAGTCTTTCTGTTTCCTGAGAAACTTTGAGTTCTTCAACTTCTGTCTTTTGTTCACTTATGCTTTTCAACAAATCAATGTCGCTTTGAACTATGAGCTGAATCATGTCAAGCCTTGTGAGCGCATCAACCAAATCTTCAGAATTCAATATTACTTCCATATAACCTGATGTTCCCTGTTTGTACATAACTCTTAATCTATCTTCTAAAATTTCATTGTTTTTGTCGATTTCATTGTTGAGTTCAGCGATTTTCTGTTCGGACTCAGCGATTTTCATTGTTATTTCCTGCTTTTCAAGCTCATAGCTGTCAGTTTCCAATGTTAAAGCTCTGATTTCACCATCCAAGACATCTATTTCCTGCTGTACGCTTTTCTTTTCGCCCTTAAGAGCATCAGCCTGTTTTCTTATATTAGCAATCTGTTTTTCGATTTGCTGCTGCTTGTACTGTAAATCTGCAATACTTCCCCCTGCTGCAGCCGGAAATAAACTTAACACAGTTACCATGAGCAATGTAAAAGCTATACTTTTTCTAAACATGACACACCCCTATACACTCAAGAATTTTTTCAATGAAACAAGGCTTCCTAATATTCCAATGCCTATTCCTATGGTTAAAAATATTATTATCAAATCGTTGAGAATCATCTCAACTCCGACCATGTATCCGGAAATTCCAGATAAAAGCGCCACATAACGGCCTGCAAGATAGTTGATAATATAGTTGTATCCAAGTGAAATTATTAAAATTGCCACCAGTGAACCAATAAGACCAAGCAAAATGCCTTCTATCATAAAAGGTCCTCTAACATATCCGTTTGTTGCTCCAATATACTGCATCAGCTCTATTTCCTTATGTCTGTTAAGCACTGTAATTTTAATTGTGTTGGAAATAATGAAGATACTTATCAACAAAAGCATTATTATAAGTCCTGCTCCCAACCTCTTTACAAAGTCAGCAATTTTTATGAGGCTGTTTACAGCATCCTTGTAATATTGCACATCCTCGACGCCTTCAAATGTCTCAATCTTTGAAATTACCTGCTCAGACATTGAAACATCTTTAAGCTGCACAATATAAGTGTTTGGCAGAGGATTCACCCTCAAACCTTCCAGGAGAAACGAATCCTTTCCCCAATCTTCCTTAAGCTTGTCCAGGGCATAGTCCTTGGTCTGGAAAGCAACTCCTAGCACACCATCTATTTCCTTGAACGAATCGCCCATTTCCTTAATCTGATCTTCACTGATATCATCATCCAGGTAGACCGCTATTTCATCAAATGTTTCCTTTGTTACCAATGCAACATTGTTCACATTTAAAACTACTATAAGCACAAATCCAAGTATTATTAATACTGCTGTAACAGATCCAACGGAAGCAAGTCCCATCATTCTGTTTCTCCACATGCTTTTTAATGCCTGTTTGAATATATATTTAATTTTCTTTGGGTTCATCTGTATATCCCCCTGCTTTGATATCTCTGATAATGACTCCGTGTTTAAGCTCAATGACTCTTTTCTGGTAGCGTGTAACTATTTCCCTGTCATGAGTTGCCATTATAACTGTTGTCCCTCTTTTATTAATTTCTGTGAGGATTTTCATGATTTCCTTTGATGTTTCCGGGTCAAGATTTCCCGTGGGCTCGTCTGCAATTATGGTCTCAGGCTTGTTAATAACTGCCCTGGCTATGGCAACTCTTTGCTGCTCACCGCCTGACAGCTCGTCCGGATAATATTTTGCCTTGTCGCTTAAACCAACCATACTAAGCACCAATGGAACTTCACGCCTAATGCTTTTTGCGCTGCAGCATATCATTTCCATTGCAAATGCCACATTCTCATAAACCGTCATTTTAGGAAGAAGACGATAGTCCTGAAAAACAAAGCCAATTTTACGCCTGTACTCGGCAACACTTCTTTTTCTTATTTTGTTTATGTCAAGTCCGTTGTAATTAATTGTTCCTTCGCTTGGAGAAATTTCTCTTAGCAACAATTTTATGAGAGTACTTTTTCCTGCGCCGCTTTTTCCTACTATGAATATAAATTCGCCTTTATCTATTTTTAAGTTAATATTCTTAACTGCTGTAAATTCTTTTTTATATGTTTTTGAAACGTTATTAAATTCTATCACTGTTCCACCTCTTACCACTTACTATTATATAACACATTTTGACAAAATTACAACTATTATTATTCTATTTTACTTTATTTTTGCATAAAATGAAATGTTTATTTTTGGTTATACCAAAAAAATTTGACATATAAAAACGAACTTTGTAATTATGCATAAAAAAAGATAAGTTCTTAAAATCAACGACACAAATTGCATAATGCTATCAGCACAACAACTTTTCGTTGACTTAAGAACTTACCTTCAATTAATCTTATAATTTTTAATTCTTAACTCTTAATTCTTAATTGCATTTTTAACTCTTAATTCTTAATTGCACTTAGTTTTTGTATTCTTTTTCTAAAATAACCTTTTGAGGAAGTTCTGTCATATCTGTCTTAACTACCGTGAAAGGATATGTAAGAATCTGTGCTGTCACATCACCGGGCTTCGGATCAGTGTATTCTGCATATACGGTCAGCACCTGTTCCCCTTCTTCATTGCTTAAAGTGAGTTTGTCGATTTCAACGTCATATCCGGCTGTGCTCTTTTCGCCTCTTGTTACAACCACATAAATTTCATCGTTGATTCTGCATACCAGAGCCTTTTCCTTCATTCTGTAATTAGGAAGAACTTCACTGATTTGTCTTGGTATATTTTCCGGTTCAATGCTTTCAAAGTTCACATCCTGTGCACCCTTTCCTCTGAAGTATCTGAAAAAAAACAAAAATAGCAGCTATAAAAACAACAATCGCAACTGCAGTAACTATTTTTTTCATAAACATCCCCCTATATATATATTTCTTTATATTTTATTCTGATGTTTATGATTTATGCTAAAATAGCCACAGTTTGTTTACAAAATGTGATAATAAAGTATTTGACATCTAAGCTTGTCTTTAAGTATAATTTTATATAAGAAAGGAGTTGAAAATATGTCTTGCGATTGTAATGAATTTCAGAATTTAACAGCTAATTTGCAGCTTTTGAATAAAAGCATACTGGATATTGTCACTAAGCTGGATGAACAGACTTCAATGCTCAACAGAGCTGTATTTAAATCTGCAACACACTGCGGCTGCATTGAAATACATGCAACTAAACAGCTATATTCACCGTCTAAAACACTGGAGGAAAATCAGCTGGACTTGGATACTCATATAGAAGGAAATCTATGTCCTAAATGCAGAGATAAAATAGAAGAAGAAATGGGTGAACTATTATTTTATATTGCGTCCATGTGTGAAGCCCTTGATCTTGATTTTGAAAGCATAATGGCCAAGAAATTCGACCATCTTAAAACCTTGGGTATATACAACCTTCTTTAATACAATTAATAATGACGAATTAAGAATTAATAATTTTGAGATATAAAAAAACTTAGGCATGCCTAAGTTTTTTGTTGAAGTTATTCTTAATTCTTAACTCTTAACTCTTAATTTTAAAAGTTAGCCTATTGTTACAAGAGGATCTCCAGTGCTCACTGTTGTTGATTTTGAAGTATGGATTTTATTAACAACTCCATCCTTAGGAGACACAATTTCGTTTTCCATTTTCATTGCTTCAAGAATCAATACAATGTCTCCGGCCTTTACAGTCTGACCTTCTGTAACTTTAATATCAAGAATTGTTCCAGGCATTGGTGCTGTCAAAAGCTCTCCTGAAACCGGTCCCGAAGGAGCAGGAGCTGCTTTTGGTGCTGGGGTAGCCACTGCAGGGGAAATCTGCGGAGCCGCTGCCGGCGCCTGTACTGCTGGTGATTGTTGTACAGGAGCATATGTGAATCCACCCTG